>JAIBJM010000029.1 GCA_020029535.1 Gammaproteobacteria bacterium
GCCGGATATAAGGTCGCAATCTGTCCGCTACCTCCGATCAAGAACGTCGTTGCAGTCGGGGACGGGTCCATATAAGGGCATGCCCCAGCACGCGCCGCCGTGAGCGATCGGACAGCCACCGATCCACGACAGGGTGAAGTACCCGATTAGTGCAACAGCGTTCCGACGCCGGCTATGACCGCCACCCCCGTGCCAATCAGCACCACCTGCATCACGCTGCCGCGTGGATCCACCCGCCGGTGCAGTCCGGGAATCAGATCAGCCACCGCGACATAAATCAAAGAGGCGGCCGCCACCGAGATGGCGTAGGGCAAGATCTCCAACGCCTGGCTCAGCGCCAGATAACCCAGCAGGCCGCCGACAATCGAGGTCAGGCCGCTGGCGATATTGAACAGCAGCGCCCGCACCGGCGACATGCCGGCATGCAGCAGCACGGCCAGATCGCCCAGCTCCTGTGGAATCTCGTGCGCGGTGATGGCCAGCGCGGTAACGATGCCCAGCTTGATGTCGGTCAGGAAGGCGGCCGCGATCAGCACGCCATCGAGGGCATTGTGGAAGCCATCGCCGTACAGGACCAGCCAGCCGGCGGCGCGATCCCGCGCCACACCGTGCGGCACATGACTTTCACAGTCGTCGGTATGGCAATGCCGCCACAGCACCAGCTTTTCAAGTATGAAAAACAGCCCGACGCCGCCCAGCAGCGCCGCGCCGATGGCCGGCACACGCGCCGGCCCCACATTGGCAATGGCCTCGGGCAGCAGGCTCAGCAGCGCCGCGGCCAGCATGGCGCCGGTGGCGAAGCTGATCAGATGCGGCAGCAGCTGCGCGCGCCGGCTCTTCGGCAGCAGCAGGAACAGCCCGGCCAGCCCCGCGCTCAGCAGCCCACCCAGCAAGGTACTCAGCAGAATCCACAACAGCACATTCATGGCTTCAACCATAGCAGAGCCACCATGCGGCCGGTCCGACCATCACGGCGGTGTGAATAGAAGCGCTGCGCATCGGCATGAGTGCACAGCCCCGAGTCGCTGATCTGCGCGATGCCCAGCTGCTGCAGGCGCTGGCGCGCCAGCCCCGCCAGATCGCATTGCCAGCGGCCGCGTGAATTCGCGGCAAACCAGCGTGCAGCACCGGCGTCATCGCTGATGAAGGCATCGCGCACTTCATCTCCCACTTCGAAATGCGTGGTGCTGATGCCCGGACCTATCCATGCCTGCAATCGGGCGGGCCCATCCAACGCAGCCACCGTGGCCGGCAATACGCCACCCAGCAGTCCGCGCCAACCAGCGTGCGCCACACCGATGGCCGCGCCGTCCTCGCGACAGAACAGCACCGGCAGGCAATCGGCCACCATCACGGCCAGTACCGTACCCGCGCGCCGGCTCACCGCCGCATCGGCCATTGGCGGCTGCGCCGGCGGTGCGACGGCATCGGCATCGAAGACTTCGCAACCATGCACCTGCTGCAGCCACAGCGGTTCGGCCGGTAACTGCAGCGCGCGGCCGAGCCGGCGGCGGTTCTCGGCAACGGCCGCCGGATCGTCGCCGACATGCGCGCCCACATTCAGGCTGGCGTAGACGCCCTCGCTGACACCGCCGCCGCGCAGGCTGAAGGCGGCGCCCACACGCGCCGGAGCGAACCAGCCGGGCTGCAGATACATCATGTGGCGCGCAGCAGCTGCAGCAACGCCTGGAAGTCGGCCGGCAGCGGCGCTTCGATCTGCAGGGTCCGGCCACTGCGCGGATGCTGCAGCGTCAGCCGCTGCGCGTGCAGCGCCTGCCGGCCGAAGGATCGCAACGCCCCGGCCAGCGCCACGCTGGCACCTCGTGCGGTGCGATGCCGGCCGCCATAGGCCGGATCGCCGACCACAGGATGACCGATATGGACCAGATGCACGCGGATCTGGTGCGTGCGGCCCGTCTCCAGCTCAACCTGCAGCAGCGTATGCGCGGCAAAGCGCTCGGCGATGCGATAACGGGTGACAGCCGGACGACCATCGCGACGCACCGCCATGCGTGTGCGCTGCGTGCGATGACGTCCGATCGGTTCGTCGATGGTGCCACCGCCGGTCAGCGTGCCGACGCACAGCGCCAGATACTCGCGGCCGATCTGCCGCGCCTGCATCGCAGCCACCAGCTTCGTATGCACTTCCGGCGTACGTGCCACCACCAGCAGACCGCTGGTGTCCTTGTCCAGGCGATGGACCAGTCCGGCGCGCGGCACCGTCGCCAGCGCCGGATCGTAAGCCAGCAAGGCATTCTGCAGCGTGTGCTCGCGATTGCCGGCGCCCGGATGCACCACCAGTCCGGCGGGTTTGTTGATGACGATCAGGCTGCGGTCGGCGTGCACAATGTCCAGCGGCAGCGCCTCGGCCTGCACCGAGTGGTCGGCCTCGAACTCGGCCCGCACTTCCACAATTTCACCACCGGCCACCGCATCGCGCGGTCGTGCCGGTTGTCCCGCCACCTTGACCGCGCCACTGCGAATCCAGCGCTGCAGTCGCGCCCGCGAATACTGTGGCAGGCTGCTGGCCAGCGCCTGATCCAGTCGCAATCCGGCGGCCTCGTCCGGCAGCGTCAGCTGGTGAGTCTGGAACTTGACGGGCATCGGCGGGTCGCAGTGGGACGAAAAGGATGGCTATACTGGGTTTTTGTACCCCTAGGTTACACCGTGAAGCATGATTCCGGCCTTGTTAATGGCTACCCGCGCCTCGCGGGTGTGATTCTGCTGGTCATGCTGGCGCTGGTCGGCGGCTGCCGCAGCCGCGGCACCGAGCGCGACCTCGCCCGACAGAACGCGCAGACGCTGTACGACAACGCGCATCGCGCCATGCTGCGCTACGACTTCGAATATTCGGTACGTCTGTACGAAGCGCTGACGGCACGTTTCCCGTTCACCGACCAGGCTCGGCAGGCGCGACTGGACCTTATCTATCTGTATTACCGCAAGGGCGAGAAGGAATCGGCCACCGACGCTGCCGATCAGTTCCTGCTTGAAAATCCGACCCATCCGCGCTGCGACTATGCCTGGTACATGAAGGGCCTGATCGAATACGAGCGCACGCCCTGGGCCTTCGAACGCTGGTTCGGCGTCGACATGGCGCGCCGGCCGCCCACCTCGGCAATGACGGCCGTGACGGCCTTCGGCACCGTGGTGCAGCGCTATCCGAAAAGCGGGTATGCGCATGACGCGCGCCGACGCATGATCTACCTGCGCAACCGCCTGGCTGAGTACGAAATCAATGTGGCGCGTTATTACGCCAGGCGCGGCGCCTGGCTGGCCGCGGCGCAGCGTTCACAGCGTGTGATCGAGCAGTACGACGGCGCACCGGTGGTGCGCGATGCGCTGGAAATCATGATCGACAGCTACGGCCGTCTCGGGCTGACCGATCTGAAGATCAACGTCGAGAAAACCTACGCGGTCAATTTCCCCGAGGCCCGCCCCAAGGCCGCGGTCCGCCGTGCCTGGTGGCGCATCTGGTGACGCGCGAACCGGCGGTCGACTAGCGCCGGTAACCGCTGGTGATCGGATAGCGCCAGTCGCGACCAAAAGCGCGGCGGCTGACACGCACGCCCGGCGGCGCCTGCCGTCGCTTGTACTCATTGCGCTGGACCATATTGAGCACCCGCGTAACCACCGAGCGCTCGAAACCGCGCTGACAGATCTCATCCACTGACAGGTCCTCTTCAATGAAGGCCTCAAGGATGGGATCGAGCACCGCATACGGCGGCAGCGAATCGGTGTCCTTCTGGTCGGGACGCAGCTCGGCACTGGGCTCGCGTTCGATCACCCGCTGCGGGATCACCGGCGCCAGCGAGTTACGATAGTTCGCCAGCCGGTACACCAGCAGCTTGTTGCAGTCCTTGATGGGTGCGAAGCCGCCCGCCATGTCGCCATACAGCGTGGCGTAGCCCACGGCCATCTCGCTCTTGTTGCCGGTGGTCAGCAGCATGCGGCCGGTCTTGTTGGAAATGGCCATCAGCAGCAGGCCACGGCAGCGCGCCTGGACATTTTCCTCGGTGGCATCGGGCGCACGGCCGGCGAATTCCTCGCGCAAAGCCTCCAGCGTGGCGGCAAACATGCCCTCGATCGAGATCGAACTGAACTGCACACCCATGGAACGGGCCTGCTGTTCGGCATCCTCGCGGCTCATCGCCGAGGTATAGGGCGATGGCATCATCACCACCTGCACCTGCTGTGCGCCCAGCGCATCGACGGCAATGGCAAGCGTCAGTGCCGAATCGACGCCGCCTGACAAGCCGATGATCGCGCCGGGGAAACGGTGCTTGGCCACATAGTCACGGACGCCGAGCACCAGCGTACGGTAGATGCTGGCCTCGTCGGATAGCTCCGGCGCAACTGCGCCGGGCAGCGGCACCACACGACCCGCGCGCCGTGAGAACTCCGCCACGTGCAGACCTTCTTCATGCGCGGGCGCGCGCAGCGTCACCCGTCCCTCGTCATCCATGACGAAAGAATTGCCGTCAAACACCAGTTCGTCCTGCCCGCCGAGCAGATTCACGTAAACGACCGGCAGACCGGTCTCACGCACACGGGCGGCGATCACCTGTTCGCGCTCGCGCTGCTTGTGGAGTTCATAGGGCGAGGCGTTGATCAGCAGCAGCAGCTCGGCGCCGGCGGCGCGTGCAGCCAGCGCCGGTTCGCTCTCCCAGGCGTCTTCGCAGATCAGCAGCCCGATGCGGAAGCCGCGGTATTCAATGACAGTCGAGCTGCTGCCAGCGCTGAAGTAGCGCTTTTCGTCGAACACCTTGTAGTTGGGCAGGCAGGCTTTGCGGTGGCGCGCCAGCAGCTGTCCATCGCGGAACAATGCCGCCGCATTGTAGATGGCGTCGGCCTGGTACTCGGGAAACCCCACCAGCAGGCCCACGCCATCACTGGCCTGCCGGACCTGCTCCAGCGCGGTGTCGATCTGCTGACGCAATCCGCGATGGAACAGCAGATCTTCGGGCGGATAGCCGCACAGCGTCAGCTCGGGAAACAGCACCAGATCGGCGTGCAGCGCCCGCGCGCGTTCTGCCTGCTGCAGCACCCGCGCGACATTGCCCTGCACATCGCCCACCAGCAGATTCAGCTGACTGAGCGCGATCTTCAGGCTGGCGTCCTGGTTGATCAGCGCCGCCGGCCCTTCGCCACTGTCCTGCGCTTCGCGTTCTTGCGCCTGACCGGCTTCGACTTCACGGCGGACTTCTTCTTTGCCGCAGGCTTCTTCTTCGGTGACGGCTTCTTCTTTGCAACAGGCTTCTTCAGCGCGGGTTTCTTCGCGACCGGGCGGGCTGCCACCACCTCGCGCCTGCTCGCGACATCGGCCTTGCGCTTGGCCGCCGCGCGGCGATCCATCAACAGGCCCATCATGGCGCTGCCCAGATCGGCCGGCGAGCGCACCGTGCGCACACCCGCCGCTTCCAGCGCGCGGTATTTGTCCGCCGCGGTGCCCTTGCCGCCGGCAATGACGGCACCGGCATGACCCATGCGCTTGCCGGCAGGCGCGGTAACGCCGGCGATATAGGCCACCACCGGCTTGGTGACGAACTTGCGGATGTGCTCGGCCGCCGCTTCTTCGTCGCTGCCGCCGATTTCACCGACCATGATGATGCCTTCGGTCTGCGGGTCGCGCTCGAACAGCTCGATGACGTCGATGAAGTTCATGCCGCGCACCGGATCGCCGCCGATGCCCACGCAGGTGCTCTGGCCCAGGCCATTGTTGGTGGTCTGGAATACGGTTTCATAGGTCAGCGTGCCCGAACGCGACACGATGCCGATGCAGCCCTTCTTGTGGATGAAGCCCGGCATGATGCCAATCTTGCATTCGCCCGGCGTGATGATGCCGGGGCAGTTCGGGCCGATCAGCCGCGTGCCGCTGTTGGCCAGCGCCGCCTTGACGCGCACCATGTCATTGACCGGAATACCTTCGGTAATGCAGACCACCAGCTCGATGCCGGCGTCCACCGCTTCCAGGATTGAATCCGCCGCGAACGGCGCCGGCACATAGATCATGCTGACGGTGGTGCCGGTGGCATCAACCGCTTCACGAACGGTGTTGAACACCGGCTGACCCAGATGCGTCTCGCCGCCACGGCCCGGCGTCACGCCACCAACCAGTCGCGTGCCGTAAGCCAGACATTGCTGTGAATGGAAGGTGCCCTGCTGGCCGGTGAATCCCTGGCAGATGACCTTGGTGCGCTTGTTAACCAGAATGCTCATGAATGGGGTCTCGCTGTTATTGACGGGCCGCTTTGACGGCCTTCTGTGCCGCATCGGTCAGGTCGCTGGCCGGGGTAATGGCCAGACCACTCTTGCCCAGCGTGGTGCGCGCCTGCTCGGCGTTGGTGCCTTCCAGACGCACCACCACCGGCACCTGGACGCCGACATTCTTCACCGCCTGGATGATGCCGTCGGCGATCAGATCGCAACGGACGATGCCGCCGAAGATGTTGACCAGGATGGCCTTGACGTTCGGATTTGACAGGATCAGTTCGAAGGCCGCGGTGACGCGCTCGGCGGTGGCACCGCCACCGACGTCGAGGAAGTTGGCTGGAGCGCCGCCGTGCAGCTTGATCAGGTCCATGGTGGCCATCGCCAGGCCAGCGCCGTTGACCATGCAGGCGATGCTGCCGTCCAGCGAGACGTAATTCAGATCGTGTTCGCTGGCCTTGCGCTCGGTCGGGTCTTCCTGACCGGGATCGCGCTGCGCGGCCAGCTCCTTCTGCCGGAACAGCGCATTGGCTTCGATGTCCAGCTTGCAGTCCAGCGCCAGCAACTGGCCGGATCTGGTGACGATCAGCGGATTGATTTCAATCAGGCTGGCGTCCTTGTCCTGATACAGCTTGTACAGCGCCATGGCGATCTTCTGGAACTCGGTCAGCTGCGGGCCCTTGAAACCCAGCGCGAAACCCAGCTGACGGCATTGATACGGCTGCAGGCCCGCGGCCGGATGCACCAGCACCGAGAGGATCTTCTCCGGGGTTTCCTCCGCCACCGCCTCGATGTCCATGCCACCCTCGGTGGAGGCCACCAGCGCAATGCGGCTGCGCTCGCGGTTCAGCGTCAGGCTCAAATAAATCTCGCGCTCGATGTCGGAGCCCGCCTCGACATACACTTTTTCGATCGGCAGGCCGTCCGCGCCGGTCTGCTTGGTGACCAGTCGCTGCCCGAGCATGCCCGCCGCCGCGGCGCGCACGCCTTCGGCATCGCGCGCCAGCTTCACGCCACCGGCCTTGCCGCGACCACCGGCATGAACCTGCGCCTTGACCACCCACACCGCGCCACCCAACTCAGTGGCCGCCGCCACCGCAGCGTCCGCACTATCGGCGACACGACCTTGCGGAACCGGAACTCCGTAGCTTGCAAGAACCTTCTTGGCTTGATACTCGTGCAGATTCATCCGCGCATGCCCCAGCAGTTTAAGGGCGCGGATTGTCGCGGAATTGGACTACCGATGCTACATTTTTGCTGATGCCACTCCAGGATTCTGCCACTCCCCGATCGGACCTGGTCTGGCGCATTGTCGGGCTGGCCAACCTCTATCGTTTTCTGGCCATTGCAGTGCTGCTCGGCGTGCATCTACTGACCGGTCCGGTGCCCATTTTCGGCGCAATCAGCCCCTCGCTGTTCCGGTTGACCATTGCCTTTTACTGTGTTCTCGCCGCACTGCTGACACTGGCCGGCCGACGGCACTGGCCCAACCGTCGCGTACTGGTGCTGACCCACACCTTGGCCGATACGCTGGCCATCGGCGCACTGCTGTACAGCAGTGGTGGAATCGTCAGCGGTCTGGCCGTGCTACTGATCCTGCCGGTGGGATCGATGGCGTTGCTGGCCGACGGACGTGAAGCTTTTTTTATCGCTGCGATCGCTGCGTTAGGCGTGCTGGCGCAACAGATCGTGGCGCAGCTGACCGGACTGGCACCGAGCACCGACTATCCACTGGCCGGCGTCATGGGCGCGGTGATTTTCGTGGTGGCGCTGTCGGTGTGGCCGGTGACCAACCGCCTGCGCGAAAGCGAAGCGGTGGTGAGTCGCCAGAAAGTGGACCTGGCGAACCTGGCGCAGCTGTCGCAGTACATCGTGCAGCATCTGCGCGAGAGCATTCTGGTGGTGGACCCCAGTGATCGCATCCGCCTGATCAATGAATCGGCGGCGCAGATGCTGGGTGAACGGAACGCGATCCCTGATGCGTTGCTGGGGGAAGTTTCGCCACAACTGCTGTACCGCCTAGCGACCTGGCGCCAGTTGCGCAGCGGTTCGCGCACCGAAGAGGCCGGTGGCCCGCTCACCAGTGCCGATGGCAGCACGTTGATTGAACCGCACTTCGCTTCGCTGGGGTCAATCGATCCCGCGCCGGTGTTGATCTTTCTGGAGGACACCAGCGTGCTGGCGGCGAAAATCCAGCAGTCCAAACTGGCCGCGCTGGGACGGCTCAGCGCCAGCATTGCCCATGAGATCCGCAATCCGGTGGGTGCCGTGAGTCACGCCGCACAGCTGCTGGCCGAATCCGCCGCGGTGGGTGAAACCGAACGGCGCCTGATCGAGATCGTGCGCGGCAACTCGCAGCGTATCAGCGGCATCATCGAGAACATCCTCGGCCTGTCGCGTCGCGCGGCGCCGAACCGACGGCCACTGCTGCTGGCCGCCTGGTGCGAACGTTTCCGGGACGAGTTCTGTTCCACACTGCAGATTCCCGCCGAACGACTGCAGCTGCAGGGCAATGCGCAGCTGGAAGTGCAGATCGATGCATCGCAGCTGCACCAGATCGTCTGGAACCTGTGCCAGAACGCTTTGACGCATGGCGCCGATCCGCTCGCTTCCCCACAGGTGGAACTGCGCTACGGCCGGCTCAGCGGCAGCGGTCGCCCCTATCTGGAAGTCGGTGATCGCGGACCAGGCATCAGTGCACCGGATGCCGAGCGGATCTTCGAGCCCTTCTTCACCCGCGGTGAGCGCGGCACCGGACTGGGCCTGTATCTGGCACGCGGACTTGCAGAGGCCAACGATGCGACCTTGCTGTACACCGCGCGCGCGGGTGGTGGCAGTACGTTCAGGCTGGTGTTTACCGACCCGTCGCGCTGGGCGGCGGTCAACGCCATTGTTGAAGGCTAGAATCCGCACATGGTCAAACCCAGTGCACTGATTGTCGATGACGAGCCGGACCTCGCCGAACTGGTGGCGCTGACGCTGCACGGCATGGACCTGACCACCGCAACGGCCGGCACGCTGGCCGATGCACGCACATTGCTGAGCACCGGCCGCTTCGATCTGTGCCTGACCGACATGCAACTGCCCGACGGCAATGGCCTGGATCTGGTGGAATGGATCCAGCAGCGCTATCCGCAATTGCCGGTGGCCGTGATCACCGCGCATGGCAATGTCGAATCCGCGGTGCGCGCGCTGAAGCTGGGCGCCTTCGATTTCGTCTCCAAACCAGTGGATGTGGGGGTACTGCGCAAACTGGTGCGTGGCGCGGTGCGCCTCGGCAGCGGCGGCGATGCCACCGGCACCTTCATGCGTGGACCGCAGCTGCTGGGCCAGTCGAAGGTGATGCAATCGCTGCGTGAGCTGACCGCGCGCGTGGCACGCAGTCAGGCGCCGGTGCATATCTCGGGCGAATCCGGCACTGGCAAGGAACTGGTGGCGCGGCTGATCCATCTGGGCGGCGCCCGACATGACGCGCCCTTCGTGGCAGTCAACTGCGGCGCCATTCCATCCGAATTGATGGAGAGCGAACTGTTCGGTCACAAGCGCGGCAGCTTCACCGGCGCTATTGCCGACAAGCCGGGGCTGATCCAGAGCGCCGAAGGCGGCACGCTGTTCCTTGATGAAGTCGCGGACCTGCCTCTGCACATGCAGGTCAAGTTGCTGCGCGTGATCCAGGAAAAGAAACTGCGGCCCGTCGGCGAACAGCGCGAACTGCCGGTGGACGTGCGCATCCTGTCAGCGACACACAAGAATCTCGCCGAGCTGGTAGCCGCCGGCAAGTTTCGCGAAGATTTGTACTACCGCATCAACGTGATCCAGATCCATGTGCCGGCGCTGCGCGAGCATGCCGAGGATGTATCAGAACTCGCCGACTCCATCCTGCAGCGCCTGAGCCGCCAGATTGGCGAAGACCCGCTGCCGTTGAGCGATGAGGCTCGCACCGCACTGGGCAGCTATGCTTTTCCCGGCAATGTGCGTGAACTGGAGAACATCCTCGAACGTGCGCTGACGCTGTGCACCGGTGATCGCATCGAAGCGGAAGATCTGCAGCTGCGCGCCAATGGATCCACGCTGCGGCTGGATGACTCCACTGCCGCAACCGGCAGCTTCGCCAGCGCACCGGGCGGGCTGGGCGACCAGCTGCAGCACATCGAGCGCGACGCCATCGTCCGCGCGCTGGAACAGACCCGTTACAACAAGACCGCCGCCGCCAAGCTGCTAGGCATGACGTTCCGTGCGCTGCGGTACAAGGTGAAGAAGCTGGGCATCGAATAAGTGATGTGACGCTCTACGTCACATTGCGACGTTGCAAGGCCAAGACTGTGATCTCTTGCCGTCGCTATTAGGTGAAATGACTCCCACACCCCTTTGTGTATCAGAAGCTTGTAGATGTCGAGCCGTTGGCACGAGCGTTGCTTTGATTGCGGCCAGCGGCATATGCCGCAGGTTTCTCACAAGCTCAGGAGCTGTTTACATGAAGACCATTCAGAAGGGTTTCACACTGATCGAACTGATGATCGTCGTTGCGATCATCGGCATTCTGGCCGCGATCGCGATCCCGGCCTATCAGGACTACACGATCCGAGCTCAAGTAACGGAAGGTTTGAATCTGGCCGGCGCCGCCAAGGCCGCCGTCGCCGAGTCGTACTCAAATACTGGCGTAGCACCGGCTGACCGCACTGCTGCTGGCATGAGTGCGACCGCTACCGATACTAACGGCAAGTACGTTGCGTCAGTCAGTGTTACTAACGGCACGATTCTGATTACCTTCGGCAACGAAGCCAACAGGGCCCTTCAGCCTAGCGGCACAGGCCTGACGCTTGGCCTCACACCGTACGAAACTGCAGATGGCTCGGTTGCATGGCGATGCGGTTCGGCCGCCGCTCCGGGCTCTTCTGCTAACGCCCTGCTGGGTACGGCTGGCGGCGGTACGGTTGCCACCTATACGGCTGGCACGCTGGCCGTAACCGGTACCAACAAGTACTTGCCCAAGTCTTGCCGTCCGTAAGTCAGCCCTTCGTAAGGATCTGACGATCTACAGAAGCCCCTCTCCGGAGGGGCTTCTTCTTTTGGGAAACCCATCACTTAGCCATCCTGGCCAATATGCAAACATCCGCAGAGATTTGACATTGATCGAGCGCGTCGCTGGGGTAGACTCACCCTCCCCAACAGCGCGCCTGGAGTCGTTCTAAGTCCATGAACGAAAACGTATCTTTGGCCCTGACTTCGTCGCGCAGCACGCTGGGCGGCCTGCCGCAGCGGCTGGTCCAGGATGGCGTGGTGGACGAATCCGGCATGCACGCGGCCATAAGTGCCGCGTCGATGAAGAAGACCAGCTTCGTCACCCAGCTGATTGCCGCCGGCGCCGCCACCGCCCGCGACATCGCCATTACCGCCTCCAGCGAATACGGCGTACCGATTTTCAACCTCGATGCGTTGACCGTCGATCTGGATACGGTCCGCGTCGTTTCCGACAAGCTGCTGGCCAAGCATCGCGTACTGCCGCTGTTCAAGCGCGGCAAGCGACTGTTCCTCGGCGTTACCGATCCGACCAACCTGCATGCCATCGACGAGATCAAGTTCCAGACCGGGCTGGCCGTCGATGCCATCGTCGTCGAAGACGACAAACTGCAGCGCATCCTGGACAAGGCCATCGAGCAGGTCGACGCCACCATGCCCAGCCTCGGCGACGAGGACGGCATGGAGCTCGACGCACTCGAGGTCAGTGGCGGCGACGATGAAGCCGGTACCGAGGTCTCGCGTGATGATGTCGAAGACGCGCCCATCGTGCGCTTCATCAACAAGATCATGCTCGATGCGATCCGCAAAGGCGCGTCGGACATTCACTTCGAACCCTATGAAAAAACCTTCCGCGTCCGTCTGCGCATGGACGGTGTCCTGAAGGAAGTGGCGCAGGCTCCGGTGCAGCTGGCCGGCAAGATTTCCGCCCGACTCAAGGTAATGTCACGACTGGACATTGCGGAACGCCGCGTGCCCCAGGACGGGCGCATCAAGATGCGCCTGTCCAAGACCCGCGCCATCGACTTCCGCATGAGCACCTGTCCGACGCTGTTTGGCGAGAAGATCGTGCTGCGTATTCTCGATCCGTCTTCGGCCATGCTGGGCATCGACGCCTTGGGTTACGAACCGTTCCAGAAGGAGCTGTACCTCAAGTATCTGGCCAAACCGCAGGGCATGATTCTGGTTACCGGCCCCACCGGCAGCGGCAAGACCGTGTCGCTGTACACCGGCCTGCATATCCTGAACAAGGAAGACACCAACATCTCGACCGCGGAAGACCCGGTTGAAATCAATCTGCCCGGCGTCAATCAGGTCAGCGTCAACAACAAGGTGGGGCTCACCTTCGCGGCGGCACTGCGCGCCTTCCTGCGCCAGGACCCGGATGTGGTGATGGTGGGCGAAATCCGCGATCTGGAAACGGCCGAGATTGCCATCAAGGCCGCACAAACCGGCCACTTGGTGATGTCAACGCTCCACACCAACGACGCGCCGCAGACCTTGACGCGTCTGGTCGACATGGGCGTGAAGCCCTATGCCATTGCCACCTCAGTCAGCCTGATCATTGCGCAGCGTCTGGCACGGCGACTGTGCCCCCACTGCAAGCATCTGGTCGATGTGCCGGCGGAGGCACTGCGCAAGGAAGGCTTCCAGGAAAAGGACATCCCGGAAATCAAGATTTACGGCCCCAAGGGATGCCCCAGTTGCACCGATGGCTACAAGGGCCGTCTGGGTCTGTACCAGGTGATGTCAGTGACCGAATCCATCGGTCGCCTCATCATGGCCGGCGGCAATGCCATCGACATCAATGACCAGGCCATCAAGGAAGGCGTGTGGGATCTGCGCCGCTCAGGCCTTGAAAAAGTCAAAGCGGGCCTGACCAGCCTCGAAGAAATCAACAGCGTCACGCTCGAGTAAGCACCATGGCACAAGCAAGCACCGCCATCCGCAACCTGAAAAAGGATCTGGCCTTCAACTGGGAGGGCATGGACAAGAAGGGTCTGCGAATCAAGGGCCGGAGCCTGGCCCCCAGCGAGCAGGCGCTGCGCGGCGAACTGCGCCGCCAGGGCATCGCCGCCACCCGCATCAAGCAGCAGTCGAAATCGGCTACCGGCGGCAAGGTCAAACCCGAAGACATTGCGATTTTCAGCCGCCAGCTGGCCACCATGCTGGGCGCCGGCATTCCGCTGGTGCAGGCCTTCGAAATCATCGGCGCCGGGCATGAAAAACCCTCGATGCAGAAGCTGGTGCTGGAGATCAAGGCCGATGTAGAGAGCGGTACTTCCCTGCATGAGGCACTGGCCAAGCACCCGCTGTATTTCGACGATCTGTTCGTGAACCTGGTCGAAGCCGGTGAACAAGCTGGCGCACTGGAGTCGCTGCTGGACAAGATCGCCACCTACAAGGAAAAAACCGAAGCGGTCAAGAAGAAGGTCAAGAAGGCGCTGTTCTATCCCACCGCGGTGCTGGTGGTTGCGGTGGTCGTCACCATCATTCTGCTGATCTTCGTGATTCCGCAGTTCGAAAGCCTGTTCAAGGGCTTCGGTGCCGATCTGCCGGCCTTCACGCAGATGGTGATCAACCTGTCGCGCTTCGTGCAGACCCGGGGCTGGATGCTGCTGATCATCTTCGGCGCCGCCGGCTATGCCTTCTTCTATTTCAAGAAGCGCTCGCGGGCCATGCGCCACTTCCTCGATCGCATGATCCTGAAGATTCCGATCATTGGGCCGATCCTGAACAAGGCTGCGATTGCGCGTTTCGCGCGCACGCTGTCGACGATGTTCTCGGCCGGCGTGCCACTGGTCGAAGCGCTGGAATCGGTGGCCGGCGCCACCGGCAATATCGTCTACGAAGAAGCCGTAATGAAGATGCGCGATGAAGTCTCCACCGGCCAGCGCCTGCAACGGGCGATGGAAAACACCGGCATGTTCCCCAACATGGTGGTGCAGATGATCGCGGTCGGCGAGGAATCCGGCGCGCTGGACACCATGTCCGGCAAGGTGGCCAACTTCTATGAAGAAGACGTCGACAATGCGGTCGACAGCATGTCCAGCCTGCTCGAGCCGCTGATCATGGCCATCCTCGGCGTGCTGGTCGGCGGCCTGGTGATCGCCATGTACCTGCCGATCTTCAAGCTGGGCGCCGTGGTCTGATCCAGCCGGTGCAGCTGCTGTTCGCGCAATCGCCGGCCGCCTTCATCGCGGTGGCGCTGCTGCTGGGGCTGCTGATCGGCAGTTTCCTCAATGTGGTGATCTGGCGGCTGCCGAAGATGCTGGAGCGCGACTGGCGTGCGCAGTGCGCCGAGCTCACGATCAATGGCCAAACCACCACCGTCGCTGCAAGCGAAACCTTCAACCTGATCAGGCCACGTTCGGCCTGTCCCGCCTGCCACACTCCCATCAAGGCCTGGCACAACATACCGGTGCTCAGCTGGCTGTTGCTGCGCGGCCGCTGCGCGCATTGCCAAACCGCCATCAGCGCACGCTACCCACTGGTTGAAGCGCTCACCGGCCTGCTGACGGCGCTGGTGGCCTGGAAGTTCGGTTACGGCCTGCCGGCGCTGGGCGCCATGCTGATCACCTGGTTCCTGATCGCGCTGACCTGCATCGATCTGGATCACCAGCTGCTGCCCGATTCGCTGACGCTGCCGCTGCTGTGGCTGGGACTGCTGGCCAGCCTCACTTTCCACGGCGTGGGTTCCGCCAGTCTGCCGGTGGATCCGCGCAGCGCCATCATCGGCGCGGCAGCGGGATATCTCAGCCTGTGGAGCGTGTACCAGCTGTTCAAGCTGGCCACCGGCAAGGAAGGCATGGGCTACGGCGACTTCAAGCTGCTGGCCGCGCTGGGCGCCTGGCTGGGCTGGCAGATGCTGCTGCCCATCGTGCTGATTTCCGCCGCGGTGGGCGCCGTGACTGGCATTGCGTTGATCGCCCTCGCCGGTCGTGGCCGCGCCACACCGATTCCTTTCGGACCCTTCCTGTCGGCCGCCGGCTGGCTGACGCTGATGTGGGGACCCGAAGGCGTGGCGCGCTACCTCGGCTTGTTTCAGCATTAGCCCGCGCCCGGTCGTGGAGTGGACCCTGTGATCGCTCATGACGGCGCGTGGCCTGCGGCCATTCCTTCGCATTGACCGGCGCGCCGCAGACTCAAGGTCTGCGTGCGCGCTGATCGGTCAATGCTCAGCGCGCCTCAAATCGCGATTACAGGGTCCACTCCACGACCGCGTGCACGCTGATGTTCCGTGGCTCGGCGCTCTCTCGGTCGCGGATCGATGGCCGTCCGATCGCGAACTGCGGCGCGCCGAGCGGCGGGCGAAGGAGCCGCAGGCTCCGTAGCGTTTCGCGAT
The DNA here is from genome assembly GCA_020029535.1 of Gammaproteobacteria bacterium. Classification (GTDB taxonomy): domain Bacteria; phylum Pseudomonadota; class Gammaproteobacteria; order Steroidobacterales; family Steroidobacteraceae; genus FEN-1191. The sequence continues at coordinate 15,575 of JAIBJM010000029.1, forward strand.
GTCTTTAGCTTCGCGAAACGCCGCCTGCCGCGAGGAAGCAAGCGTCGCCGTGAGCGATCGGACGGCCATCGATCCGCGACCGAGAGAGCGCCGTGAAACATGCACAGAGATTGCCTAGACTTGGGCGATGACGCGCCCCTATCTCGTAGCCCTGACCGGCGGCGTTGCCAGCGGCAAGAGCACTGTGGCTGGGCAGTTCGCCGCGCTGGGCGTGCCCGTCATCGATCTCGACCAGGTGGCACGCGAGGTGGTCGCGCCCGGCACTGCTCTGCTGGATCAGGTGTTACGGCGTTTCGGTGACCCGTTGCGCCGTGCCGACGGCTCGCTCGACCGCCGCGCATTGCGCGCCATCGTGTTTGCCGATCCGGCAGCCCGCGCCGAGCTGGAAGCCCTGCTTCATCCAGCGATCCGGGCGCGCACCGCGGCGCTGTCGGCGGCAGCGGATGGCCCCTACCAGATCATCGTGGTGCCATTGCTGGCCGAAACCGGCGCCGCCTCCCGCTACGATCGCGTGCTGCTGGTCGACTGCGACGAGCAGCTGCAACGACAGAGATTGCAGCAGCGCGATGGCATCGATGCGACCCAGGCCGCGGCCATGCTGGCTGCGCAGGCAACGCGGCAGCAGCGGCTGGCCATCACCGACGATGTGATCCGCAACGACGGCGGCGTCGCGGAACTTGTCGCCGAAGTCGGACGTCTGCATCACAGGTATTTGGGTCTGGCTGGAGCCTCAAGCAGAATAGCGGGATGACAGGAACACACCTCAGTCCGACCAGCGCCGGCAGCGGCGCCACCACGGTGTTCGAGCAGCCGCTCAGCGAAAGGATGCGTACCTTTCTGCGGCTCGATTTTCTGTACAGCCAGGCGGTCCATCACAACGAGAATGGCAGTGCCTGGGGCAGCCGCGCCGCGGTCAGCAGCCTGCTGGATATCCTGGCCATCGCCACCCGCGGCGATGTACGGAGCGATGTGCTGAAGGAGCTCGAGCGGCATCTGGTGCAGCTCAACGAGTTCCAGAGCCGCCCTGGCATCGATGCCGCGCGGTTGCGGACGCTGATGTCCAACCTGGTCCGCCTGCGTTCGGATCTGTCCGCGGCCGGCGTCACCTGGCTGCAGCCGCTGCGCGATTCGGAGTTCCTCGCCGCCATCAAGCATCGCAGTGCGATTCCCGGCGGCACCTGCGAATTCGATCTGCCCGACTACTTCTACTGGCTCAACCAGCCAGCCGAAGTGCGCATGACGACGTTCGCGAGCTGGCTGAACATGCTGCGGCCACTGTGCGACGCCGTCGCCGAACTGCTGTGGCTGACACGCCAGAACGGCCGCTCGCGCGAAGAGACGGCCACGGCGGGAGTGTTCAATGTCACTTTCGAGCGGGATACGCCCTACCAGCTGCTGCGCATCGTGCTGAATCCCGGCGCACAGCTTTATCCCGAGATCAGCGGCAGCCATTATCGCTGCAACCTGCGCTTCCTCGAGTGGCACAGCATGGAAGCCCGTCCGAAGCAGACCGACGCCGATGTGCCCTTCACGCTGGTGTGCTGCCCGTGACCGCACCGCAGGTTGCCTGTCCCACCTGCAAGCGCAAGATTGAATGGAGTGAGGCTTTTCCCTGGCGCCCGTTCTGCAGCGAACGCTGCAAGATGGTGGATCTGGGGGCGTGGTTCAGCGAACAGCACGCGATTCCGGCCGAAGCCGCTGATGCTGCCGATGCTGCCGACGACCAGCAAACTCCATCCGGTTAACCCTGTGAGCGCTGATGGCGCTGCTTTCACATTTCAGCGCGAATACACCGCATTGACTGGTGGTCGGGTCGGAAAGTGCACCGCATGCTCAGCGTGTGCGCAAGGAATCAGAACGGCCCATATCGGAGATCGCCGGGCGAATTCAAGTCGTGCGCGGCAAGCGGGTCATGCTGGATTCAGACCTTGCATCCGTCTACGGCGTGCCGACTCATCGCTTGAATGAGGCCGTGAAGAGAAACGCGGCCAGGTTCCCGGAAGACTTCCTGATAACCCTTGAAAAACATGAGGTTACAAACTTGATATCGCAATTTGCGATATCAAGTTTGGGGCACGGCGGACGTCGGAAGACCCCCAACGCGTTCACCGAACACGGTGCAATCATGGCCGCCTCTGTGCTCAACAATCCGCGCGCGGTCCAGATGAGCGTCTACGTCGTCCGTGCCTTTGTGAAGATGCGCGAGTCGCTGCTGGTCAATGCCGTGCTGGACTGTGAGAACGCCGGACCGGATACCGCGTCAGCGCAGTTTGATTTTCCCGCCGGGCATGCCGCCCAGCCCGCCACCGGCTTCCGGCACCACAATCCGCGATGCCGCTTCGCGCCGGTATTCACGCGCTTCTTCGATGGCCTGCTCCAGCGCCAGCTGCATGCCCGCCGGAAAGCGCTCGATGGCCTCTTCCAGCGTTACCGCCTCGATTTCAAAGGCCAGCGGCAGTACGCCACCCGGCGTCAGCAGCTGCGTCTGGCCCGAATACAGCACCGCACGCGAGGCGTCGGCTGCGCCACTGGCATCGATGGGCACCAGGCGACGGATGGTGCCGGCCTTGCGATCGGTAAACACCTCTTCGCGATACAGGTTGTTTCGATCGAGCTGGATATCCGGCAGTCCTGGTTCCTGGGCCATGTGTCACCTTGCAGAAGATTCGCGGAGCAATGCCTCGACGATGGGTTTATCGGCGGGCAACAGATTCTCATCGAAAAGCCCGTCTGGCGAAACCCATTTGAGTGGCTGGCCTTCCACGCCGCGGGGTACGCCGTCATAGCGCTCGACCACCCGCACGGCCAGCTGGACGCGCCGGTCCGGGTAGTCATGGGTGAGCGACAGCAAGGGACGGCTGGATTGCATTTCAATGCCGAGTTCTTCGACCAACTCACGCCGCAGCGCGTTGACTTCGTCCTCGCCGGCCAGCAGCTTGCCACCCGGGAACTCCCAGTAGCCGGCCAACGGCTTGCCGGGCGGACGCTGCGCAATCAGCACGCGCCGCTGTGCGTCGAACAACACTGCTGCGACGACGCGCAGCTGCGGCAGATTCATCCCTCGGCGCTCAAGGCACCATGGCAATGCTTGAATTTGCGGCCTGATCCGCACGGGCAGAGTTCGTTGCGCCCGACCTTGCGATCGCTCCGTACGAAAGGTGCCGCTTCGATTGCCGCCGCACCCACGCCAGACGCGGCAACGGACTGTGCAGGCGCTTCACCGCCCGGCGCCGCGCCCGGCTCCAGCACCGATTGCGCTTCGATATGCTGGGCTTGCAGGGCGCGCATCAGCCGTTCGCGCCGTTCGGCCTCTTCGCGGTCGATCTGTTCCTGCGTGCGCACCTCCACCTTGGCCAGCAGCGAGACCGCGTCGTACTTCACGCGCTCCAGCATGGCGGTGAACATCTCGAAGGCTTCGCGCTTGAACTCGTAACGCCAGTCCTTCTGCGCATAGCCGCGCAGATGGATGCCCTGGCGCAGGTAATCCATCGCCGCCAGATGGTCGCGCCAGTGCTGGTCCAGCGTGCGCAGCACGGCGTCGCGCTCCACATGCCGCATGATCGGCGCACCGATGCGCACCACCTTCTGCCTGTAAGCCTCCAGCACAGCCTGCTGCACGCGCGCGCGGATTGCGGCCTCATCCGGCGTCTGTTCATCGCTGATGGTGGCCCAGCCCGACATGTCGAGGTTCAGATTGAAGTCGCGGCGCAGCGCCTCACCCAGCCCCTGCGTGTCCCAGTCCTCGGGCATGCTGTTGACCGGTAGATGCGTATCCAGCAGCGAGCCAATGGCATCCTGGTACATGCTCTCGACGGCCGCGCTGAGATCTTCGGTGCCCAGGATCTCGCTGCGCTGGCCGTAGATGACCTTGCGCTGATCGTTGGCCACATCGTCGAAGGTCAGCAGCTGCTTGCGGATGTCGAAGTTGTGCGACTCGACCTTGCGCTGCGCTTTTTCGATCTGGCGCGTCAGCATGCCGCTCTCGATGACCTCGCCTTCCTTCATGCCGGCGAACTGCAGCAACCGCTTGGTGCGGTTGGGGTCGCCGAAAATGCGCATCAGGTTGTCTTCCATCGACAGATAGAAGCGGCTGGAACCCGGATCGCCCTGACGACCGGAACGGCCGCGCAGCTGGTTGTCGATGCGGCGCGATTCGTGCCGTTCGGTGCCGATGATGTGCAGGCCGCCGGCGGCAATGACCTGGTCATGGCGCAGCTGCCAGCTCTGGCGCGCAGTTGCGCGCGCCGCTTCATCGGCCTCTTCACCCAGCGCATGCAGTTCGGCTTCCAGATTGCCGCCAAGCACGATGTCGGTGCCGCGACCGGCCATGTTGGTGGCGATGGTGACGCTGCCCGGGCTGCCGGCCTGCGCCACGATGTGCGCCTCGCGCTCGTGCTGCTTGGCATTCAGCACTTCATGTCCGATGCCCTGCTTCTGCAGCAGGCCGGACAGCAGCTCCGAGGTCTCGATGGACGTGGTGCCCACCAGCACCGGCTGCTGCCGCGCCACGCAATCCTTGATGTCGGTGAAAATGGCTTCGAACTTGTCCTTCTGTGTCAGATAGACATAGTCCGGGTGGTCCTTGCGGATCATCGGCCGGTGGGTGGGGATCACCAGCACCTCGAGACCGTAGATCTGCAGGAACTCCGGCGCCTCGGTGTCGGCGGTGCCGGTCATGCCGGAAAGCTTGCGATACAGGCGGAAATAGTTCTGGAAGGTGATCGAGGCGACGGTCTGGTTTTCCTCGCGCACCCGCACGCCTTCCTTGGCCTCCACCGCCTGGTGCAGACCGTCGGACCAGCGCCGGCCCGGCATGGTGCGGCCGGTGAACTCGTCGACGATGATGACTTCGCCATTGCGCACGATGTATTCGACGTCGCGCTTGTACAACGCGTGCGCGCGCAGCGCTGCATTCAGGTGATGCATCAGACGGATATTGGCGGCGTCATACAGGCTCTCGCCTTCGCGCAGCAGCCCGCTCTCCAGCATCAGCTGTTCGACGTGCTCGTGTCCTGCTTCGGTCAGGTGAACCTGCTTGCCCTTTTCATCGACCGCATAGTCGCCGGGGCCATCCTCGGCCTGCTGGCGCGTCAGACGTGGCGTCAGCGCATCGATGGCCTGATAGATCTCGGTGCCGCCCTCGGCCGGGCCGGAGATGATCAGTGGCGTGCGCGCTTCGTCGATCAGGATGGAATCGACTTCATCGACGATGGCGTAAACCAGTGTGCGCTGGACGCGATCTTCGAGGCGGAAGGCCAGATTGTCGCGCAGGTAGTCGAAACCGAATTCGTTGTTGGTGCCGTAGGTGATGTCACAGGCATAGGCCGCACGTTTCTCGGCCGAGTCCTGCTGCGCCCGGATCACGCCCACGCTCATGCCGAGCAGGCGATGGATCGGACCCATCCAGTCGGCGTCGCGCTGCGCCAGATATTCGTTGACGGTGATGACGTGCACGCCCTCGCCGGTCAGCGCATTCAGGTAGGCAGGGAGCGTCGCCATCAGGGTCTTGCCCTCGCCGGTGCGCATCTCGGCGATCTTGCCCTGATGCAGAGCGATGCCGCCGATCAGCTGCACATCGAAATGCCGCATCTTCAGTGTGCGCAGTGCGGCCTCGCGCACCACCGCCGCCACTTCCGGCAGCAACTGGTCCAGGGTCTCGCCCTGTTTGAAGCGGTTGCGGAATTCGTCGGTCTTGCCACGCAGCGCTTCGTCCGACAGCGCCTTGATCGCCGCTTCGTGCTGGGCAGCACCACGCAGATAGCGGCCATAGCTTTTGACCAGCCGCTCATTGCGGCTGCCGAAAATACGGGTCAGGGCCTGGAGCACTTTGGTCCTTTAAAGTCTTCGGGTTCGGGCAGGCGGGCTGCCGCGGCCGCAAACGGGCGCGCTATTGTACGGATAGACGGCGGAACCGGGTAATGGTTCGGCCGGAGGGCAGTTCAGCTGCCGACGAAGGACATCGGATTGACGGCGGCGCCGTTGCGCAATACTTCAAAATGGACATGCGGGCCGGTGGAACGGCCGGTGGAACCCACCACCGCCACGGCCTGACCGCGTTGCACGGTGTCGCCCACCTTCACCAGCGCGCGCTCGTTGTGGCCATAGCGCGTGGTATAGCCATTGCCATGGCTCACTTCGATCAGCACGCCATAGCCATCGCGCTTGCCGGCCCAGGTCACGATGCCCGAAGCCACCGCCACCACGTCGGCGCCGGCATCCGCAGCGAAATCGATGCCCTTGTGAAAGGCCTCCTCGCCATTGAACGGATCCATGCGCTCGCCGAAGTACGAGGAAATGTAGCCTTCATTGACCGGCCGGCCGGTGGGCCGGATGTCGGCCGACAGCTGCCGGCCCAGCAGCACGTTTTCCAGCGCCCCGAACTGCGCGGTGCGCAGATCCAGCCGGCGCTCGAACAGGCCAAGGCTTCCGGTGAGGTCGGACAGCTCCACGCCGTGACCGCTGCCGGAGGACTCCGGTCCGCCCTGCGGCGGATCGCGGTCGAAATCAAATTCGGAATGCTTGATGTCCGCCATCTCGGTCAGGCGCTTGCCCAACGCATTGAGGCGGATCAGATGGGCATTCAGCGTACCCATGCGCAGTGAAAGGCCGTCGATGCGATCCTGCAGCTGCGCCTTCAGCACGGAAACTTCATTGCGATCGTGGCCCACTGCCTGCACGGCATTGCGCGAGCCCAGCTGCAATCCGGCCCAGAACACGGCAGCCAGCACGCCGCAGCAGCCCACGGCAATCAGCCCGAGCGTCAACGGATGTGCAAGATCCAGATGTCGCGCCCGACCACGGCGGCGCGAGAAAAAAATCAGATTCATGCCAATGCTGCTGCTGTAACGTTGAAAGCCGGCAACCCCGCTGTCATGGCGTGTAGGCGCTTTAGACCGGTGGCTTTGCGTCCCCGTCTTTCAACGGGTTTGCCTTGGAACTGACTCAAAACCACTATGCCCAAGAATCCCCGGCGACACAAGAACTTGCACCCTGAAAGCAGGCCTGGCGCACATGGCGCTCCCACTGTCTCCGGAATCAAGGAGTTATTGACGCGGCAGCCGGTACTGAAGGCACTGAAGAATGCCCATGTGCAGCAGGACAGGTGGCGTCACTGGCTGGCGCCAAGGCTGCCCGTGGAAGTGATTGATCACATAACGCAGATCACGGCTGACCGCGGCGAGCTGGTGGTCTACACCGCAACCGCTGCCTGGTGCTCCCGACTGCGCTATGCGCTGGCAGAGCTGGAAACCGATATCCGCCAGCACGATGCCGGCATCCGCCGCATCCAGGTCAGGGTGCAACCGCGCGGCAGGCCCTAGGAGGCCATGGCCGCCGGCGGCGCCTGGGTCTGGACGTAGGAAATCGGGGCCTGCTCAGGGCGTTCGAACACCACTTCTTCCCAGGCCGAGGGGTCCGCCAGCAGCGCACGCAGCAAGCGGTTGTTCAGGCCATGACCGGACTTGTGGCCCGAGAACTCGCCGATCAGGCTGTGCCCGAGCAGGTACAGGTCGCCGATGGCATCGAGAATCTTGTGTTTGACGAACTCGTCTTCGTAGCGGAGACCGCCTTCGTTCAGCACCTTGGCATCGTCGAGCACGATGGCATTGTCCAGCGTGCCGCCCAGCGCCAGGTTGTGCGCGCGCAGCGTCTCCAGGTCGCGTATGAAACCGAAGGTGCGGGCGCGGCTGATTTCCTTCAGGAACGAGGTGGTCGAGAAATCCATCGTGGCGCGCTGCAGCCGGCGTTTGAACACCGGATGATCGAACTCGATTTCGAAATTGACCTTGAAGCCTTCGAAAGGATCGAACTGCGCCCACTTGTCGCCATCTTCGACGCGCACCACTTTCTTGACGCGCGTGAAGCGCTTGGCGGCGACCTGCTCTTCAATACCGGCGGATTGCAGCAGGAAGACAAAGGGCCCGGCGCTGCCGTCCATGATGGGCACTTCCGACGCATTGACGTCGATGCGCGCATTGTCGATGCCCAGCCCGGCAAAAGCCGACAACAGGTGCTCGACGGTGGAAACACGCGCCGCGCCATCGATCAGCGTGGTGCCCAGCGTCGTCTCGCCGACGTACTCGGCGCGTGCCGGCACGCAGGCTTGCGGCGTCAGATCCGTTCTGCAGAACACAATGCCGCTGTCGGCGGGAGCCGGATGCACCGTCATCAATATCTTCTGACCGGTATGCAGCCCGACGCCCGAAGCGCGGATCACGTTGCGAAGGGTTCTTTGACCGACCATCGTGTTCCTCGAGAACTCAGTGCGGGTAGCGCCCGCTGCAGAAGGGGGCCCGCGAGGGGACGCGGGCCCATCAGACCGACCGCTCCCCTGAAATCAGGGGCGCTACCGTAGCACAGCCATCGCGCGCGGCGCTAACGCCGCGACTGCTCAATCCGCCTGGCGACGCAGAAATGCCGGAATATCCAGCAGTTCCTCCGACGGCATCGGATCGTTGCGCAGGCCATCGCCCACCGCGCGCTGCCTCTGCACGGTGGGCTTGTCCAGCGCCGAATAGTCGCTGCTGGTCAACGGCGCACGCTGCTTCACCACGCGGATCGACGGCAGCTCACGCGAAGCGGCCAGCGCCTCGCGCGGCATCTCGTTGCGCGCCGCACGGGCATGGGCTTCCGGACGGCCGAGGCCGGTGGCCACCACCGTCACACGCACTTCATTCGACATCTCCGGATCGATGACAGTGCCCACCACCACGGTGGCGTTCTCGGAAGCGAACTCCTTGACGATACGGCCCACTTCCTCGAACTCGCCGATCGCCAGATCCAGGCCCGCCGTGACATTGACCAGGATGCCGTGCGCACCGGCCAGGTTGATGTCTTCCAGCAGCGGCGAGGACACGGCCGTCTCGGCCGCGATGCGCGCGCGGTTCTCGCCGCTCGCCACGCCGGTGCCCATCATCGCCATGCCGGTTTCGCTCATCACGGTACGCACGTCGGCGAAGTCCACGTTGATCAGACCCGGACGGGTGATCAGTTCGGCAATGCCCTGCACCGCACCCTGCAGCACCTGATTGGCCGACTTGAAGGCGTCCAGCAGCGTGGTGGTTGCACCCAGCACCGTCAGCAACTTCTGGTTCGGAATGGTGATCAACGAATCGACGTTCTTGGTCAGTTCGGCAATGCCGTGCTCGGCAACGGCCGAACGCTTGTTGCCTTCCATATGGAACGGCTTGGTCACCACGGCCACGGTCAGAATGCCCATCTCGCGCGCCAGCTGCGCCACCACCGGCGCAGCGCCGGTACCGGTGCCACCGCCCATGCCCGCAGTGATGAACAGCATGTCGCAGCCATTGATCAGTTCCATGATGCGGTCGCGATCCTCAAGCGCGGCCTGACGGCCGATCTCGGGATCGGCGCCGGCGCCCAGACCCTTGGTGATGTTGCTGCCGATCTGCAGTGCAGTCTTCACCTTCGACGCCTTCAGCGCCTGCGCGTCGGTGTTGACGCAGATGAATTCCACGCCTTCGATACCGCTGGCCACCATGTGCGAAACGGCGTTGCCGCCGCCACCACCGACGCCCAGCACCTTGATGACAGCGCTCTGGCTGTATGCATCCATGAGTTCAAACATATGTTTCAGTCCCCTCTTGGTCGGTCGATACAAACAACGCTCAGAAATTGCCCTGGAACCAGCTCTTCAGCCGGGCCAGTGCACTATTCACCCCGCCGCCCAGCACGTTGGAACGGGTCGACGGCGCGGAATTCTCGCGGGCATACAGCAGCAGCCCGACTGCGGTGGAATACACGGGATTGCGGACCACGTCCGCCAGGCCCTTGACCTGCTGCGGCACGCCCAGGCGCACCGGCATGTGGAAAATCTCCTCGGCCAGTTCGATGGCGCCTTCCATGCGCGCACTGCCGCCGGTCAGCACGATGCCGGCGGCGATCACTTCCTCGAAGCCGCTGCGGCGCAGTTCATCGCGCACCAGGTTGAACAGTTCCTCGTAGCGCGGCTCGACCACTTCGGCCAGCGTCTGCCGCGCCAGACGCCGCGCCGGCCGTTCACCGACGCTGGGCACCTCGATACTCTCGTCCGGATTGGCCAGCTGCGACAGCGCGCAGGCATAGCGCAGCTTGATGTCCTCGGCGTACTGCGTCGGCGTGCGCATCGACACCGCGATGTCATTGGTGACCTGGTCGCCCGCGATCGGAATCACCGCGGTGTGGCGTATTGCGCCGCTGGAGAAAACCGCTATGTCGGTGGTGCCGCCGCCCACATCGACGATGCACACCCCCAGCTCCTTCTCGTCGTCGGTGAGGCAGGCGAAGCTCGACGCCAGCTGCTCCAGCACCACGTCCTCGACCGTCAGTCCGCAGCGCTGCACGCACTTAACGATGTTCTGCGCTGCGCTGTCGGCGCCGGTGACGATGTGCACCTTGGCCTCGAGCCGCACGCCGGACATACCGATGGGATCGCGGATGCCTTCCTGGCCATCGATGATGAACTCCTGCGGCAGCACATGCAGGATGCGCTGGTCGGCGGGAATGGCCACTGCCTTGGCCGCTTCGATGACCTGCTCCACGTCGGCATGCGTGACTTCGCGATCGCGTATCGCCACCACACCGTGCGAATTCAGGCTCCGTACATGACTGCCGGCGATGCCGGCGTACACCGCGTTGATCTGGCAGCCGGCCATCAGCTCGGCTTCCTCGACGGCGCGCTGGATCGACTGCACCGTCGATTCGATGTTGACCACCACACCCTTCTTCAGTCCGCGCGAGGGCTGGGAACCGAGCCCGATCACCTCGATCGAGCCATCGGCCGCCAGTTCACCCACCAGCGCCACCACTTTCGAAGTGCCGATATCGAGACCAACAACCAGGCTGCGGTCGGAACGTTTAGACATCCGGGGTCAGATCCTCTTGAAACACGACTCCGGCCAGGCGCGAACTGCCGCGCCAGCCGATCGCAAAGCCATTGGTGTAACGCATGTCGATGTAGGCAATGTCGGCGGCACGCTGGCTAACGATGCGCAATGCCACATCGATGAAGCGCTGCAGACGAGCGTCAACCTGGTTGCGGCCGAGACGCACACCGACGCCGTTGTCCAGCGTCAGCTCCCAGGCGCCGCGCGCATCGAGCTTCATCGCCACCAGGCGCATGCCGCTCTCGACCAGCCGGCCCTGCGTGGCCAGATACCGGGTCACCACTTCGCTTTCGGTGCCGACCGGACCCACCAGCTGCGGCAGCTCGGCCGGCACAAAGCGCAGCTCGCTGAGAAACAGCTGACCTGCGGCGTTGATCAGACCACTGTTGTTCCAGCGCGCCACCGCCACCTGCTCGATGACATGCACGCGCAGTCCACCGGGCCAGCTGCGCTGCACCGACGCGCGATCCACCCACGGCAGGTCGCGCAGCGCGCGCTGCAGATCGGCGAGATCGGCGCTGACCAGTCCGGCGCCGCCCAGCCGCGCACGCACCACCTTCTCGACCTCGATGGCCGAGATGCGCTGGAAACTGCCCTCGACGGTGATGCGCTCGATGGGCTGGTTCAGCAGCATGGACAGCAGCAGTGCCAGCACGCCGACGCCACCCAGCACAGCACCGGCCAGCGCGATGCGTCGCCACGGCAGCACCGGCAGCTGCCAGCGGCCCTCACTACCGTCGCGACGGCGGTTGCGTCTGCGGTTCAGCATGGAATGCGCACCAGGCTGGTTTCCAGCACCCGCCACACCAGCTCGTCGAAGTCGATGCCGGCAGCGCGCGCGGCCATTGGCACCAGGCTGTGATCGGTCATGCCCGGCACGGTGTTGATCTCCAGCAGCAGCGGCCGGCCGGTCCTGTCCACCATGAAATCGGCGCGGCCCCAACCCTCGGCGCCGCAGGCGGCGAAGGCCGCCTGCGCCAGATTGGCCATATGCTGCTCGGCCGGCGAGGCCAGGCCGGACGGACAGAAGTAACGCGTGTCATCGCGCAGATACTTGGCCTCGTAGTCATAGAAGACGCGCGGCGTTTCGATGCGGATCGAGGGCAGCGCGTGTCCCTGCAGCATGGCCACGGTGTACTCGCCGCCGGTGATCCAGGGCTCGGCAAATACCGAACCATCGACGTGGCGCGCGGCTTCCCAGGCTGCGCGCAGATCGGCCGGCTTCTCGACCCGGCTCATGCCCACGCTCGAACCCTGGGTGGCCGGCTTGACGATCATCGGCAGGCCGAGACGCTCCAGCGCGAACTCCAGATCGGACTCTTCTTTCAGGATCACGAACTCGGCGGTGGGCACCGCCACGGCCTGCGCCAGCCGTTTGGTGCGCAGCTTGTCCATACCGATGGCCGAACCCATCACGCCACTGCCTGTGTACGGCAGTCCCAGAAATTCCAGCGCGCCCTGCACCGTGCCGTCCTCACCGCCGGGTCCGTGCAGCGCAATCCAGACGCGCTGGAAACCGGCCGCCAGCAGCTCGGTCAGCGGACGTTCGGCCGGATCGAAAGCTTCGGCATTGATGCCGCTGCGCCGGAGCCCCGCCAGCACGGCGCGGCCCGACAGCAGCGACACCTCGCGCTCGGTGGATGAGCCACCCAACAGCACCGCCACGCGGCCGAAATCCTTGGCATCGTTTATCCGTCGCAGGGCCTCGGGATCATGTCGCAAACGCATTACTGAACCTCTCCGACGATGCGCACTTCAGGCACCAGCGTCACGCCATGCACGCGCTGCACGGTGTCGCGCACCTGCGCAATCAATTGTTCGAGGTCGCGCGCCGTAGCCGCGCCCTCATTGAGAATGAAATTGGCGTGCTTGTCCGACACCACCGCGCCACCCAGACGCTGACCCTTGAGGCCGGCGGCCTCGATCAGGCGCGCGGCGTGATCGCCCGGCGGATTGGTGAACACCGAGCCGCAGCTCCACTCGCCCAGCGGCTGGGTCTGCTTGCGGCGCTCGGACAGTGCGCGCACGCGATCGGCGTCTTCGGCCTTGCGCCTGGAGAACTGCAGCTCGGCCGCGACAAACCATTCGTCACCGACCGGCGCTTCGACATGGCGATAGGAGATGCGGTATTCGGCCGCCTCGCGCCGACGCTGCACGCCGCCGCGATCGACGACTTCGAGCGCCACCACATGCGGCCAGGTCTCGCCGCCGTAGGCGCCGGCATTCATGGCCAGCGCGCCACCCAGCGTGCCGGGAATGCCGGCGAAGAAATCGCCCTCGCCCAATCCCCACTTCACGCACTGGCGTGCCAGCCGCGTGCAGGGCACGCCGGCTTCGCAGTACACATGCGTCTCGGCGCGGCGTTCGAGACGCACGAAGGCGCCGTGCGTGCCGATGACCACACCGCGGAGACCGCCTTCGCGCACCAGCAGGTTGCTGCCCAGCCCCACCCAGTACACCGGCGTGCCGGCGGGCAGATGACGCAGGAAGGCCGACAGATCAGCGCGATCGCGCGGCGTGAAGAAGATGTCGGCCGGACCGCCGACGCGCCACGAGGTGTGGCGCGACATCGGCTCGTCGCGCAGCACGCGGTTCTGGAATTCCTCGGGCAGCGCAATGCTCATGCGCGGCCTCCAGCCGGTGCGGCCAGCCGCGCCGGCAGTTCATGCGCCAGCGCGCCGATATGTCCGGCGCCCATGGTGACGATCAGATCGCCGTCGTGGATCACATCGGTCAGCGCCGCCGCCAGATTCTCGGCCGCGCCGACGAATACCGGTTCGATCTTGCCGCGGCTGCGCACGGCGCGGCAGATGGCACGGCCATCGGCGCCTTCGATCGGCGCTTCACCGGCGGCATACACCTCGGTGACCAGCAGCACGTCGGCGGTGGACAGCACCTGCGCGAAGTCGTCGAGCAGATCGCGGGTGCGCGTGTAGCGGTGCGGCTGGAAGGCCAGCACCAGTCGCTGCTCCGGCCAGGCCTGGCGCAACGCTTCCATGGTCGCGGCCAGCTCGGTGGGGTGATGTCCGTAGTCATCGACAATCGTGACCTTGCCGGCTGGCGTGGCCACTTCGCCCACCAGCTGCATGCGCCGGTCGATGCCCTGGAAGTGACTGAGCGCGCGACCGATGGCCGCGTCCTCGATCTCGAGTTCGGTGGCCACGGCAATGGCCGCCAGGGCATTGCGCACATTGTGCAGGCCGGGCAGGTTCAGCAGCACCGGGAGCGGCGCCCGGCCGGGCCGCTGCACCGTGAAGCGCGTCTGTGCGCGCTCGCGGCGGATGTCCACCGCGCGCAGATCGGCCGCAGCATCCAGACCGTAGGTGACGATGGGCCGACCCACCTGCGGCAGCACGCTGCGCAGCTTCTCATCGTCGTAGCACAGCACCGCCAGACCGTAGAAAGGCAGGTTGTGCAGGAAGCCGACGAAGCTCTGGCACAGCTTGCCGAAATCGCCGCCGTGCGTGGCCAGATGATCGTTGTCGATGTTGGTGACGATGGCGATCATCGGCTGCAGATGCATGAACGAGGCATCGCTTTCATCGGCCTCGGCCACCAGATAGCGGCCGGCGCCCAGCCGCGCATTGGTGCCGGCGCTCTTCAGTCGACCGCCGATGACGAAGGTCGGATCCTCGCCACCCTCGGCCAGCACGCTGGCGACCAGGCTGGTGGTGGTGGTCTTGCCATGTGTGCCAGCCACCGCGATGGATTGCCGGAAGCGCATCAGCTCGCCCAGCATCTCGGCGCGCGGCACCACCGGCACGCGCCGCGCCAGCGCGGCCTGCACTTCCGGATTGCTGGCCGCCACCGCCGTGGACACCACCACCACATCGGCGCCATCGGCATTGGCCGCCTGATGCCCGAACATGATCCTGGCGCCCAGCCCGGCCAGTCGCGCGGTCACTGCATTGGGCTTCAGATCCGAACCCTGTACGGCGTAGCCGAGGTTCAGCAGCACTTCGGCAATGCCGCCCATGCCGCTGCCGCCAATGCCGACGAAATGGATGCTGCCGATGCGGCGCATGCGCTCGTTCATGCCGCCATCGCCACTGCGGCGCATGGGCAGATTCATGCCGCCACCTCCGTGAACTGCGTGCAGGCCGCGACCAGTTCAGCAGTGGCCTGCGGACGCGCCAGCAACCGCGCCCGTTCGGCCATCGCGATCAGGCGGCCCCGACCGCGGCACAGTTCCAGCAGCGCGCTGGCCAGCTTCTCGGCAGTCAGCTCGCGGTCGGCAATCATCCAGGCGGCGCCTTCGCGCACCAGATAGGCAGCATTGTGTGTCTGGTGATCATCGACCGCAGCCGGAAACGGCACCAGCACGGCACCGACGCCCGCCGCCGCCAGCTCGGACACGGTCAATGCGCCGGCGCGGCAGATCACCAGATCGGCCCAGCCGTAGGCTTCAGCCATGTCATCGATGAAGGCGGTCACGCGCGCGCTGACTTTCGCCTCGCCATAGCTGCGTTGCGCAGCGTCCAGCCAGCGTTCGCCGGACTGATGCCGCACTT
>JAIBJM010000030.1 GCA_020029535.1 Gammaproteobacteria bacterium
CCCCTCATCGCTGAGGGGCGAAGCTCAAACAATCGCACCGTCCGAAAGCTAGTAGGCGGTTTCAATCCACGCCCCTCATCGCTGAGGGGCGAAGCCCTCGGTTGCGACATGGTGGAGGCAATGACTGAGCGGTTTCAATCCACGCCCCTCATCGCTGAGGGGCGAAGCCCTGATTCTGGTACAGACCGCGGTAAATACACTGTTTCAATCCACGCCCCTCATCGCTGAGGGGCGAAGCTCCACGTGCATAACGCTGTGGCGCTCCGGGGATTTTGAGCAAGCTCGCGCGGACTGTCATCGAAATTCAGCAGGCACACGCTTGCCGACACCTGGAAGCTCCATTTATCCATTATATTTCAGTGGGTTGCGCTATGCGCGAATCAAAGGCAATAGACCGGGTGCTTGGGGTCCGCGCGGGTCGATGTCAAAGAACAAGCGGGGCTTCAAAGTCGGCCGCCCTGAAAATTCCATGTTCCTTTACTTCAAAACCCCGGGAATCAGGCATGCGGTACAGCCGCAGATTGTCTTCTTTGCAATTGATCTCGGCCAGTAGCGAACGCTGCAGCTCTTCGAACTCCAACAGGTTCAACTGGCATTCGAAAACCGACTTCTGAACGCGCTGGCCCCTACTCTCGCATACCTTGGCAACACGCCGCAGCCGGCGGCGCCCCTCTCTGGTCTCTGTGTTTACGTCGTAGCAGACCAGTACCAGCACCGTCCTACCTCACAAGAAACGGCAGGTAGCAGTCCGACTCACCGCGAATCCGCCGCGCCAGCAATCTGGCCTGAACCAGCGGAACAGCACCCATAGGCAACGCTTCTGAAAACAGGGGATGCGTCAACTGCTCCTGCTTGCGCTCCTGATAGGCCACCACTACTGCCTTTCGGGCATCGTCTTGCAAGAGCACTGCACCGCCTTCCCGCTCCACAAAATCAGTCGCCGCAAGCTGGCCTCTATTGATCAGCGTCAACGCCAAACGATCGACGACGGGACGAAATTCCTCCATCAAATCGAGTGCAAGCGCCGCTCTACCCGGCCGAAGGACGTGCAGGAACCCAACCTGCGAATCCAGACCGACTGCCTCACAGGCCGACCTGCAATCGTTCATCAGCATGGAGTACAGAAAGGACAGCAGAGCATTGAAGCGATCACGTGGCGGTCGACGGCTGCGCCCATCCAGCTGGAAGTCGGGACGCAGGTCGTGGCGGACCACGATATTCAATGCCGCAAAATAGCCACGCGCGGCCTCACCTTCAATGCCGCGCACTACATCGATATCAGCCGCCTCGGACAGCGCTCGCAAAGATGCCGCCAGATTGTCTGCCGTACGGGTCAGCGATACTGCGTCGCTCTCGGATTTCGTCTCGCGCGCACCTCGTAGGATAATCTGACGTGAGTTCTTGAGCTTGCCGGCAATGCAGCTTCTCGCTATGTCAAACACGTTGTTTGGGTCAATCGCACGCTGATGCTGTGCCTGCCGAAGCAGTACGTTCCCACCGACGGAGCCTTCCAGACGCGCTTTGAACCGACCGTTAGTGTCGAGCATGACCAGAGAAATGCCATCGTCCGCCAGACGATGCATCAGCGGCGTAGAAACGCCCACATTGCCGAAGACCACAATTGATGCCAAATGATGAATCGGCACCCTGAGCTTGATCTCTGAATCGACTCGCACACTGATTGCATCGTTGTCGAGTCGCAGATACGAATCCTGCGTCGTCACGTACAGCGTATTCAATAGCTGCATAACTACAAATCCGGATCCAGAAGACGAGCCAATACATCATCTTTCGGCGATCTCTTACCGCTGGCTTGAGGCTGGCAGGCCTCCTTCAGAGAGCAGTGCTCGCAGCGGCTGTCATTGGCTGGCTCAGGCAACAGACCCTGGCGCAGGATTTCACGCACCTTGACGGTTGCTTCTTCTACCCTGACCCGAAGCGTCGGTGTAATGGAGACCACCCGGCGTCGCTTGGATCTGGCGTAATAGATGGCGCCTTCACCAACCGGTCGGTTCATCATTTCCTCAAGGCACATTGCCTGCGCTGCGAGCTGCAATTCGTCGCATTCCACGATCCAGGAGTTCTTGCGACGCGAACCATGCTTGTATTCCACCGGATACGCCGTTCCATCGGCATGGAACTCGACAACATCCGCCTTGCCGATCAGACCCAGGCGTTCGCTCCAGATGGGGAGTGCTCGCTCCACGCGAACATCATCGCGCGTTTCCACACCAGGCGAATCGACCGTGGCATGAACCGCCCTGCCACGAAGGGTGTGAATGTTTTCTGAAAAAACCTGTTCAACATGGATCAGCGCACATTGACGCGGGCAGTAGCACCAGTGCTGCAGGGCAGATAACGGTATCGGCTCTTTGTGCTCAATCACGCGAGATTTGACCGCCGGAATCGCTGGCCGTGAACCTCAGCACGGCGATAGAATCCCGCCACCGGCAAGGAGCTGAGCCATGACTACCGCAATTTCGCTGCAGGAATTCCGCGCACGTACCGATGACATCCTCGACACAGTCATCGAAGGCGAGGAAGTCGTCATCGTCACGCTCGCCGACGGGCGCAAGTTTGCATTGGTGCCAGGCGCAGAGTGGCAAAGCATGGATGAGACTTCCTATCTCACATCCGCAGCAGTCAACCGGGCTGCGCTGAAGGAAAGCCTGGAAGATGCCGCTGCAGGCCGGGTCGTCGAGCTGGACGTTTTAAAATCAGATTCACGGATAGTGCCTCCCGCCACCTGACGTTCTCAAAAACCCTCAATAACTTCCGGCTTCAGCCCCTCGAGTTCAGCCAATTCGATTGAACCATCAGGCTTGACCGTCAAGGAGCGGTGTACTTTTGCTGAAGAATATTGCCCCGCTTTTTTGTTGTGCTTCCACCAGACAACTTTCAGCACTTCCATGCTACCTTCAGGGCGCGCCGATGAGGCATCGTTTTCAAATAGCTTGGGAAGGATGGACTTAATCACCTCCGCATCGGCGTCACTGAATCCAGTGCGTTCTGCAAGTTGAGGATTGATGCTGCCATAACATTCATAAATTCCGTGGTCGACGCGATGTTTCATGCCCATCGTGTCCGAACCGCGCTTGCTCCCGTCGCCTTCGCCACTCACACTCTTCGTGATTTGCGTACTGGTAACGCTCACCAGCTCTTTGCTGAAGGCGGACTGCACCGTGACGGGACCACGAATTGGGATCGACACGCCACTGGCGTCCGCCTCCTTGCCAAAAGCAAACACCTGACCAAAGGCGCGAACATCAAACCATTTCGCACAAGCAGCTTTCGCGGTGTCATCCTTCTTTGCCCCCTTTCCGAACACCTTCTTTCCCAGGCCATTAGTTTCGGACTCCGCACGGGCGCGCAGGCTAGGCTCACCATCACGTTTCCGATCATCTGACTGAACAAAGATGCTTTGCCCGGATTCCTGCAGTCGATCACGGAGCTTGCGTTTAATGCAGACGTCGGTGATCTCGCCCAAGCCGCTGTAGTCAGTGCGTGGACGATTGCCATTCAGAGGGTCACCGTTTGGATTAGCATTCTTGACGCGCATGACAAGTGCGAAGTCGATTTTATGCTGTAACGAACTCATGTCTGATTCCCCTAAATTTCAACTATTGCTTGCGGTTTCGATGACGTCCTCTTTAAGGACATCGTCTTCAGATGTGGCGCCGGCTCCACTGGGTCTAAACGCCTGCCGCTGACAGTGGTATCCGAGCAGGAACTCCCCCGTTAACGGAGCATCGCTGGTGCGACCTTCAATCGAATCTAATGTTGTAATGACCTCATCAAGTAGACGCTTTCGTTTTGCCAAAAACGCTGCCGACTTCTCGCTGCCAGTCTGTAAGCGCGATTTGTAGGGGCCTAATGCCAGCTCGATATTTCTCCAGGTTGAGAATGGCCGGTCGGCGAAGCGCTGCATTAGCCGCGCCGCAGTCGTTTCGCGCTTCTTACCCTCGTCGGTCAAATACAATGCGTAGCCTTCTATGCCGTCCGCAATAGCCAGCAAACGGCCATACAGATAATCCCGTGTCGTTCGATCTGGCTCGATTGCCATTTGATAGCTCCTGTCAGTGTGATACCCGCGGAAAAGCGCGCAAGCGATGCCGAGGCACTTCTCCCATTCCCATGATTCAAGCCCCACGCGATTACATACACGACGCGTCACAGATTCGACGAGATCACGCGGGATCGACTGCCCATCGACAATGCATGGCAAAAGACGCTCAACGACGGACTTGCGCAGCTTGTCGTCCAGCCGTCGGCCATACGCAGCCTCGGCAATATCTCTTGGCGCAGGCGCGCCAACAAACTTGCTTTCCTTGCCAAAATTCTGCGGCCATGCGCATTTGGCATGCCACGATTCAATGCACCCCAGAAACTCGGAACCCTTTAACTCACGATAAAACGTTATTGCTAACCTTCCAGGGGTGGCTGAGTCCAAACCCATGACAACAATGTCTTCTGTTGGATCAAGCTTGGAGCGGTATCCAGCGATTGCCTTCTTCAATCGCAGTGCAAATACCTGCGCTGTATCGGCGATGCTGGTGGCCGGATCCCCTATCGTGGCAACGCCAAACAGATCAAGCGTACTCGCGAATGGATCGGGCACAGGCCGCCCTGAGACCGCCCAACTCACGAATACCTGGTCACCATTGCGGTACGACTGCCTGGCAATTAGCCACCGCAGTGCATTGTGAGCTTTCTGTGTGACCAAAAACTCAACACTCTGTACCTCATCTGCTTCGAGAAATCGGCCTCTGAATGTGTAGCCGCTCGTATCGTTAGACGAAATTAACTTCGCCTTATCGCCTGCGTGACGCAATTTAGCCGGGTGCTGAACCGCCAAGGTTGTTTCCCTGCCGGTCACCATGCAATAACCTCTTTTCTCTTGGGTACTTTGATAGTAGGAAACCCACGCTGCAATCAACTCGGAATCTTGCCATGTAGCTGAGACCAGATTCCCGGCCTGCTCAACGCACCAACGAACGAAAGAATCTTCCTGAGTTTGAGTGGTTGTAATTGCCTTGAATATTGGTGGCGTCTGATCCTTATCTCCAGCCCACTGCTTGAGAAGCTTTCCTGTCGCATCCACATGCAGCACTTTATTTGCTATCAAGTCCGCCACCACACGCCCTGCCTGAACATAGTGCAGAATAGCGTTTAGCTTTGGATGGCCGTATTGGGAGTTCGCCCACGCCCCAAGCGACTCCTTGTATTTGTTATGCGGTTCGTCAGGGTTAGATGAAAAACCGGACGTCACTTCACCGCCAAAATCACCGTAATCCCCGGCGACGTATTGCAGTTTATCGCAGAGAGGATGATTGACAGGCTTACTACCCGCACGTCCGCCTGATTCCTCAGTACAAGGAATCAATGTAGTACTGACGCTTTTACCCAAAACTGATGCACGCCGAAAGCCACCCTCCGCATCAAGCACAATCTCAATATGCGCCTGCTGCGTCGTGTGACTGACGGGCATGAGCAACTCGGCACCATCAGGCTCATGCCCTGCGCACCTGTCATAGGTCTCCGACAGCTTTTGAATCCAGCTCATTACTGCCGCCCCAGTTCGATCTGCTCATTGTCGATAGCGCGTAGGTTGTCGCCGAGACCAAATGGCTTCACGCTCATTTCCCTGACCAACTTGCGATGCTTTTGACAGCCGTCCGGACGATCGAACTGAATTACACCGTTGACCATTTTCTGCTGCCAGAAACGGGCATGCAGCTTGCCGTCTCCAGTCTCGTCCGGGTAGTCGAACCCGTGGAACATG
This sequence comes from Gammaproteobacteria bacterium, assembly GCA_020029535.1. Classification (GTDB taxonomy): domain Bacteria; phylum Pseudomonadota; class Gammaproteobacteria; order Steroidobacterales; family Steroidobacteraceae; genus FEN-1191. The sequence goes on from JAIBJM010000030.1 coordinate 5,783, forward strand.
AGACCGAAGGCCAGCTCTCCTGCTTCGTCCAGTTCCCCAGCATCCGAATCAAACTCACAGGGTTCGACATACCCTTGGCAATCGCGTGTACCGAGAAAGACGTCCTGACGACCGCCTCGTTCCAGCGTACGGAGTGCTATTGAGTGATGCTTGCCATCGATCCGGTCGGATGCCAGTTCAACCCGATGCACATTCCATTCGAAATGCGCGCGTACCTGGTATTCGACATCGGCGAGAAAGGTGTAGATCGCCAAAGTATTGCCACCACCAAATTCCTGGGGCTTTGTACCCTTGGTTTGCGTGCGAATTCTCTTCATCACACGCACTTCATCAACCACCCAGATGAATGTTGGTTTCCAATAGATCGATTTGCAGATGCCCTTCAATGCCTCATAAGTCGGCACGTGGTACGAACATTTCTCGCCACCAACTTTGGTTAAGGGATCGGTGAACAGGGCAAAGCGTCCCCAAACCCTGAACTCGATGCTGTTCTTAGCCATTGAGGTTCTCCATCAGAGAAACAGGTTCGGTAGCCACACCGAACTGCGAACTGTAGTAGCGGCTATCCAGCGAGAGAATGCGTGTTTCCGGTTTTACTTCCGTTACCGCCCCCGCCTTCTTGAGCTTTTCCAGTACATGCGGGAAAACGTTGACGGAATATTGCTGTGCAGTGCGCAGGAGATCGTATTCCAACTCAACATCGTATGCCCCATGTAGCTTGCCAATTAGATCCCGACCTGCTGCCCCATAAGGCACAACAATAGCTTGAGTGGGCGCATCAATTGCCTTGAAGGCCTTGGCCGCCGTCATAAACGACTGATAGAGCAAGCGCTCTGGCGTGTTGGTCTTTTTGCTCTGGTAGGCAGACGTCGCTTGTGTGTTACCGGCAAGGAGATTCAACAGCGTATCGTCGTGCCCGATTTCTTTTGCGGATACCGTGTAACTCATATCTCCTTGTCGCCGAAAGAAGTAGTAATCGTAATAATCACGCATGGCTTCCGGACCGAACAGGTTCTGGCGGTATCTATCCGGATTGGCCCGATAATCATCCAGCAATCTCTCAGAAATATTTCGGCCTTCTGAAATGTCCGGCAGGCTCACCAGACTTTCTTCCCGCGGATTCACGACATGCACCATACCGCGCTCCGGCCTGCCATTCCGGTTGCAACGTCCAGCAGCCTGCGCAATGGAATCAAGGCCGGCGTTAAGACGAATGACCGCACCAAAATCCACATCCACACCTGCCTCGATAAGTTGCGTGCTTACGCACAACACTGGCTTTCCCTCAGCGAGCCGCAGCCTGATCTTGGCAAGCTCATGTTTGCGATGGGCTGGGCACATATCGGTACTGAGATGACATCGTTCCTCTACGCCGAGCCCCGCCCGACAACCCTCAAAAACCTGACGCGCCGCCTGCTTGGTGTTCACGATGACAAGGCAGCTACCGGCGCGCTCCCTTTCGCTCAACGCCAGCTGCGCAATTTCCGGATAAGTCCATCCACCCGGCTTGCGCCCATCGCGCACCTCGACACGTTTCAGGTCATCGAACAGGCGCTGCACATCCGGCATGAGTTCATGCTCGGAAACAAGACGGATTGCGCCTTTTTCCACAGCAACCTCGTGCAGCAATGGCTGCGTCGCCGTACACAGAACCACGGTGGCATTACATTGTTCGACGAGGAAGTTGATGGCGTTATTGAACAAATGCACGCACTTGATCGGTAGCGTTTGAATCTCGTCAAAGATCAGCACCGCGTTCGCAAGCTGATGCATGCGGCGCGCACCCCGAGTGCCTGCGCCGAACAACGATTCCAGAAATTGCACCATCGTTGTATAGACAACGGGGGCATCCCAGTTTTCGCACAAAACTTTCTCGCGCCATGTCTGCTGTTCTGGGGTGATGCTGGCGTGGTGCTCAAGAACAATCTTGCCATGATCGCCCGGCGCATCTTGCGGTTCTAGAATCGATCTAACTATCTGCGCGTTCTGATCGATGATTGATGTAAAAGGGATGACGTAAATGATTCGATCCAACTTACGCTGCTCGGTATGGTGTAACGCGAACCGCAGACTGGCGAGTGTTTTACCTCCGCCAGTTGGGACGGTCAGCGTATATACACCACCAGGTCGGGCAGAAGCATCGAGACAATGCTTTGAAATGTCACGGCGCAAGGCATCAATCGGACGTAAGTTACTCATTGCCATCAAATGCCGCTCCAGCCGTTCAATCAGCACTGGCCACGGAACATATTCGCCATTTGGCCGGAATCGCTTTACGCCTATGCTCTCAAAATCGGCGGTATCGACACGATCCGCGTCAATCAAACAACTAAACAAAAATCGAACAGCCAGCCCCAACTGGTGTTGCTGGACTATCTGAAGATTTTGGTTTTTTTCCAAAATTTTCTTGATCAGATCGCGTATACCCGCCACGAGACTTTGGGCTGTGAGCAACTGTGAACCACGCACCAGGATATGTGCATCAGCAAATTCACGCGCCTCATCAAGATGCGTCTTCTCTTTTGCCTTGTTAAGGCGCCTGCCAAAGATGTCTTCACCATCCGCGTTTAGGCAATCGATCAGGCCCGAATGGTGCGAAGCGATGCAAAGCGACAAGATTTGCGCAATACGCAACTCCAAAGGCCCCTGTTCAGCAAGCACCTGCCAGACGAATTGCGCGCCCGCAGTCGAATGATCGATCTTTCCTTTCAGTGATATCGCATCAACCCATTCTTCATCCTCATCCTGATTGAACTGCCCGACCGCCGATCTAAGATAGTTTTGAAAGGCCGCGCTGTACTTGCCAAAATCGTGTAGCAAACCAAGCAACTCGCCCTGCTCGCGCAAACCGATCTTGTCTGCAAACTCTGCCGTAAGACGGGATACTCCAACCAAGTGGTCCCCAAGAGTCTGCTCTTTAGGCTCCCGCTTGCGAACGTGGGCTATGAAACGGCTGTTCATCGTTGTTCTTCCGATCCCAGTCTATGTGGCTTCATGGTCATTTCCTGACCATTCACGCTCCCCGGTCCGCATATTTCTCCGCAGCGGCCCGCAACCCTTCCGCAACCCGCGCCCGCAGCTCCGCCGGCCCTACCACCATGACATCCGGGCCGTATCGCATTATGTCCATGACCAGCTCACGCGCGTCGCCGTAGGGAATGCGCAATTCGTATGTGCCATCGTCAAGCCATGTGCCTTTCTGGTCCGGATGCCAACGCTCGTCGGCAACCCAGCGTGCCCGATCGCGTTCGAATCGCAATACAGCGAGATGACGAACCGATCCAGAAAATATTCCGTAACTGGGTGAGAGATAGGCGTCCAGCTCGGCGTCTGCCATTTCCTGGGCAGTATCGGTAAGCAAGCGTGCCGACCGCACACGATCGACAGAGAAGGTCCGCAACCCGTGCTTGTCATGGTCCCATGCGTCCAGATACCAGTTGTCCCGGTAGTGGAGCAGCCGCTGCGGCGACACCCGGCGTTCGGTCACGTCATCGCGCGCACGGCCGTGATACACGATCTGCAACTGCCGCCGTTGCAGCAACGCCGACGCTAGAGGTTTAAAGACAGTGGCTTGTGGCGTGCGGCTGGCCATCGCCTCGATCCGTACGCGTCTGCCAACTTCGGCGGGCTTCAGTCGCTGAGCACGGAAGATCTGATCGATCCGGATTTTGAGCGGATTCAGATGTTCATCGAGCAGGCCGGGTTGAATGGCGCCAAGCAGACGCTGGCAAGTCAGCAGGGCATACAGCTCCGCGGCACTGAACCACAGCCCTGGCAGTTCGAATGGTGTGCCATCTGGCTGCGGCGCATATCGATAGCCGCAGCGTACCCGGTCGTATTCGATCGGTGCCCGCAACTGGTCGCGCATTTCACGCACCACGCGTGTAAGCGTCGACTCCGAACAGTCTTCAAGCAGCTCCCGCAGCTTCTGGCGCGAAACCGCCGTGCGCGCGGCACGCAGCGCACGGTCCACCGCGAATATCTGGCTGAAGCGATCCATCCGCCGCGCAACTCCCACCACACGATGCGACAGGAATCGAGAATAGCGCGGCCGGAAGCGGCTTGATCACATGAGGGACTTATTCTGCGCATGCCGAATGGATCATGCCGCTCTCGGAGGCACCATCGATGGATGTTACGACGTGATTGATTTGCCGGCGTCGCCACCCAGCCGTCGCCGGCGATTTGCGGCGCGCCGAGCGACGGGCGACAGGAGCCGCAGGCTCCGTAGCGTTTCGCGATGTCTTTAGCTTCGCGAAACGCCGCCCGTCGCGAGGAAACAAGCGCCGCCATGAGCCGGCCGACGGCCGGGTGGCGGCGCCCGCAAATCAATCAGCCCGTACCGCCCACCGTCAGCCCATCGATGCGCAGCGTGGGCTGCCCTACCCCCACCGGCACGCTCTGACCTTCCTTGCCGCAGGTGCCGACGCCTTCGTCGAGTTTCAGATCGTTGCCCACCATGCGCACCCGCATCAGTACGTCAGGGCCATTGCCGATCAGCGTGGCGCCCTTGATCGGCGCTCCGAGCTTGCCGTTCTCGATCAGATAAGCCTCGCTGGCCGAGAACACGAATTTGCCCGAGGTGATGTCCACCTGGCCGCCACCGAAGTTCACCGCATAGATGCCCTTGTCCACCGAGCGGATGATCTCTTCGGGCGCATATGGGCCCGGCCGCATGTAGGTGTTGGTCATGCGCGGCAGCACCACATTGGCGAAGGATTCACGCCGACCATTGCCGGTGGACTTGCCGCCCATCAGGCGCGCGTTGAGGCTGTCCTGCAGGTAGCCCTTCAGCACGCCGTCTTCGATCAGCGTAGTGCACTGCGTGGGCGTGCCTTCATCGTCGATGTTCAGCGAGCCGCGCCGGCCCGCCAGCGTGCCATCGTCGACCACCGTGCACCCCGGCGCTGCCACGCGCTCGCCGATGCGGCCACTGAAGGCCGAAGTGCGCTTGCGATTGAAGTCGCCTTCGAGACCATGGCCGATGGCCTCGTGCAGCAGGATGCCGGGCCAGCCCGGCCCCAGCACCACCGTCATCGCTCCGGCTGGCGCCGGCACGGCTTCAAGATTGACCAGTGCCTGGCGCACGGCTTCGCGCCCCAGCTGCAGCGGCCGATCGCCTGCCACCAGCTCGAGCAGCGAATAACGGCCGCCGGCGCCACAGTGACCCTGTTCGCGGCGGCCATTCTGTTCGACGATCACCGACACATTCATGCGCACCAACGGACGCACATCAGCCGCCATCACACCGTCGCTGTTGGCGATCAGCACCAGCTCCTGCACCGCGTGCACGCTGGCCATCACCTGCGTCACGCGCGGATCGACGCGCCGCGTTTCGCGATCGACGCGCACAAGCCAGTCAACCTTCTCGTTGTCGCTCAGCGAATGCAGTGGATCGATGGGCGCGTACAACCGGTGACCGGACACCTGGTTCCAGGCCCGCACCGAACCCTGCTGCGCGCGGCCGGCAATGGCGCGCGCCGCGCGCGCGGCCTCCTCGATCGCCGGCAGCACGATTTCATCGGAGTAGGCAAAACCGGTGCGTTCACCTGCCAGCGCACGCACGCCCACGCCCTGTTCGATGCTGGCGCTGCCTTCCTTGACGATGCCGTCCTCCAGCGCCCAGGACTCTTCCTGCGTCACCTGGAAGTAGAGATCGGCGGCGTCGATGGAATGGCCCAGCATCATGCCCAGCGCGCGGCTGATGCTGCCCTCGTCGATGCCGGCCGGCGCCAGAATGCTGGAGCGGGCCAGTGCCAGCGGTGTCTCTGCAGTGATGTTGGAACCTGACATCAAAATCTCCTGGCTGCTCACAGCACCCGATGATCCAGCGCCGGAAAGGTACGCCGCGTCGCGCTCTGCATCGCGACATCGATAGAGGCGCACATCACGCCTTCACCCTCTTCAAGACTTGCCAGCACCCGACCCCAGTGATCGATGATCATGCTGTGGCCCCAGGTGGAACGCCCGTTGGCGTGCTGTCCCCACTGGGCAGCGGCCACCACATGGCACAGGTTCTCTATGGCGCGCGCCCGCAGCAGTGTTTCCCAGTGGGCCTGTCCGGTGGGCACCGTAAAAGCCGCCGGCATCGTAAACCATTCAGCGCCGGCCACCAGCAGCGCCCGATACAGTTCCGGAAAGCGCATGTCGTAACACACTGACAAACCGAGCTTTCCGGCCGGGGTATCGACCACCACCGGCCGCGCGCCCGGCGCGAAATGCGCCGACTCGCGATAGCTTTCGCTGGGCTCGGGCAGATCCACGTCGAACAGATGAATCTTGTCGTAGCGTGCCACGCGCCGGCCGGCGTCGTCATACACCAGGCAGGACGTGGCCAGGCGCGCATTGTCCGGCAGCAGCAGCGGCGTCGTGCCGCCGACTATCCACAGGCCAAGCCGGCGCGCGGTGCCGGACAGGAAATCCTGCACCGGTCCGGCGCCATCGGTCTCGGCGATGGCACGCCGCTCCGCGTCGTTGCGCGCCATCACCGAAAAATTCTCGGGCAGCAGCGCAACGCGGGCGCCCGCCTGCGCCGCCTCAGCCAGCCAATGGCCGGCACGCGCCAGATTGGCATCGCGCTCCGGCCCGGAGTTCATCTGCACCGCGGCGACTTTCACCGGCCCGCTCATGCCAGCACCACATCGTACTGATCGATGGCGTACAGCGCCTCGGCCTGCAGGCGGATCGGTTTGCCCACCTGCAGTTCCATGTCGGCCAGCACCGCGGCCTCCTCGTCAGCCATGCGCTCGACCACCTCCGGATGCGCCAGGACCAGCAGCGATTCGACGCGGAACTGCCGTGCCTGGCGCAACACCTCGCGATAGATCTCGTGGCACACCGTCTCCACGCTGTTGACGAAGCCGCGCCCCTGACAGGTGGGACAGGGCTCGCACAGCAGATGTTCCAGGCTTTCACGGGTGCGCTTGCGCGTCATCTCGATCAGGCCCAGCTCCGACACACCGGCGATATGGGTCTGCGCCCGGTCGCCGGCCACAGCGGCGCGCAGCGCTTCCAGCAGCTGCTCGCGATGCATCACATCCGCCATGTCGATGAAGTCGACGATGATGATGCCGCCGAGATTGCGCAGCCGCAGCTGGCGCGCAATCGTCACCGCAGCTTCAAGATTGGTGCGGAAGATGGTTTCTTCAAGGTTGCGGTAGCCGACATAGCTGCCGGTGTTCACGTCGATCGTGGTCATCGATTCGGTCTGGTCAATGACGATGTACCCGCCCGATTGCAGGCCCACCTTGCGCTCCAGCGCGCGCTTGATCTCATCTTCGATGCCGTGCAGATCGAACAGTGGCCGGGGGCCCGGATACAGCTCGATGCGCGCCGCCGCCTCGGGCATGAAGGCAGCGCAGAACCCCCGCATGCGCTGCTGCTCGGCGGCCGAATCCACCAGCACCTGCGTGACATCCGGACCCAGTTCGTCACGCAGCACGCGCAGCGCCAGCGGCAGGTCCTCATGCACCAGCGTGCCGACCGGCGACTTCAGGCGTGTCTGGCGGATGTGTTCCCACAGCCGCGACAGGTACAGCATGTCGGTGCGCAGGGCTTCAGGCGTGGCGTTGGCGGCAACGGTGCGCACGATGTAGCCACCGGCCCCATCGCCCACCAGCTCGCGCAGCTGCTCGCGCAACCGGTTGCGCGTGGCTTCGTCCTCGATGCGCGCCGATACGCCGACACCGCTGCCATGCGGCATATATACCAGCAGGCGCGAGGGCAGCGACATGAAGGTGGACAGCCGCGCGCCTTTGCTGCCGAGCGGATCCTTGAGCACTTGCACCAGGATCTGATCGCCCTGCGTCACCAGCCGCGAAATGTCCTGCAGCGGTGGCGCGCCGGACTCGGCCTCGGCCGGCACCGCACGCGCAATGTCCGCGGCATGCAGGAAGGCGGTGCGCTCCAGCCCCACCTCGATGAAGGCCGCCTGCATGCCCGGCAGCACGCGCGACACCTGGCCCAGGTAGATGTTGCCCACCAGACCGCGACGGCTGACGCGTTCCACGTACAGCTCCTGCACGGTGCCGTTTTCCAACAGCGCAGCGCGCGTCTCGCGCGGCGTCACGTTGACCAGGATTTCGCGGCTCATGCGGCGCTCCGCTGCCAGATCGGCAGCCCGGCCTGCTGCAGCAGCCCGGCCACTTCAAACAGCGGCAGTCCCATCACACTGGAATAGCTGCCCTTGAGCTCGGCGATGAAAGCCGCGCCGAAGCCCTGGATGGCGTAGCCACCGGCCTTGCCGCGCGGCTCACCGCTGTCCCAGTAACGCGCGCATTCGTCAGTCGACAATTCACGGAAGCGCACACTGCTCTCGCACAGCTGCGAGCGGGCGCCGTCGGCGCCGACCAGCGTCACCGCCGTGACCACGCGATGCGTGCGTCCCGACAGCTGTTGCAGCATGCGCAGGCCATGCTCGCGATCGGCGGGCTTGCCCAGCAACTCGTCATCGAGCAACACCTCGGTGTCGGCGCCCAGCACCGGGAGTCCGGCAGTTCGTCCGGCGGATGCCCAGACATGCTCAGCCTTCTGCCGCGCCAGCCGCTGCACGCAATCCAGTGCAGCCTCGCCCGGCAGACGACGCTCATCGAGATCGGCGGCCATGGCTGCATGCGGCACGCCCAGCTGCCACAACAGTTCGCGACGGCGCGGTGAGGCCGAGGCCAGAATCAACAGGGCAGCAGGCGATGAGCTCATCGCAGCACTATGGAGCAGCCCTAGGGACGATGATAGGGGTGACCGGCCAGCACCGAAGCAGCCCGGTACAGCTGCTCGGCCAGCACCACGCGCACCAGGCCATGCGGCAATGTCAGTCGGGACAGCGACCAGCGCTGCGGACAACGTGCCAGCACCTCGGCGGCCAGACCATCGGGACCACCGATGACGAAGGCCAGATCCTGCCCGGAGGCGCGGCGGCTCTCGAGCCAGCGCGCCAGTTCGACGGTACTCATCTGCGGGCCGCGCTCGTCCAGCGCCACGGCATGATCGCGTGGCTGCAACTGCGTGAGGATGCGGCGGCCTTCATCGGTCACGGCGCGCACCGCATCGCCATCGCTGCGCCGGGCCGTGGCCAGTTCATGAAGTTCCAGCGGCATGGAACTGCGCAGTCGCCTGGCATAGTCGTCGAAAGCGCTGTCGACCCAGTCGGGCATGCGCTCACCCACCGCAATGATGCGCAGGCGCATTGATGTCGGTTGTGAACGGGCCCCGGATCAGGAAGCCGGACGACGGCGCGGTGCGGCGCGGGGCTTGCGGATGGCTGACTTGCCGGCAGCCTTCGCTGCGGGCGGTTTGCGCTTGGCCTTGGTCTCGCGCGCAGCCGCCGGCGCTTCCCAGAGTTGCTCCAGCGCATAGAACTCGCGCACCCGCGGCAGCATCACATGCACCAGCACATCCTGCAGATCCACCAGTACCCATTCGGCATCGCGCGCGCCTTCGGTACCCATGGGCCGATGGCCGCCAGCCTTGGCCTTGACGATGACATTCTCGGCGATGGCGCGCACATGCCGGTCGGAGGTGCCGGAAGCGACGATCATGGTGTCGGCGACGTCGGTCAGAGCACGCACATCCAGCACCCGGATATTGACTGCCTTCATGTCCTCCAGCGCCGCCAGTGCCAGTTTCTCCAGTGCGACCAGAGCGGAGTTGCGCGGATTACGGCGCGGGTTGCGGGATGGGGTCATGCGGTTCGGTTTATCTCGTCACGGTTGGCGTGTGTTGAGCATAGCATCCGGTCCGCAGAATGATATCGCGCACCGCGTCAGGCACCAGGTAGCGCAGGTCGCGACCCGATGTAATCAGCTGGCGCAGGTCGGTGGAGGCAATTTCCAGCTGTGTCACGGCCTGCACCAGCACCCGTCCGGCCGGCACGCCATGCAGGTCGCGCACGCTGCCGGTGCCGCGATCCACCATCACCTCGCCCAAAGGCCCGGTGATCGGCGCCTTCCAGCCCGGCCGGTGCGCCACTACCACATGCGCCAGTTCGAAGATCTCGCGCCAGCGATGCCATTCGGGCATGCCGAGGAAGGCATCCATGCCCAGCAGCAGACACAGCGAACGATCCGGAAATTCACGGCGCAATTCGGTCAGCGTGTCGACTGAATAGGAAACGCCGGCGCGACGGATCTCGCGGTCATCGACGAGGAAGGATTCCTGGCCCTGCGTGGCCGCGCGCACCATCTCCAGCCGCAGCTCGGCCGAAGCCAGCGGCGCTTCGCGATGCGGCGGATTGCCGGTGGGCAGGAAGCGCACCTGGCCCAACCTGAGCGTCTGCCACAGCTCGAAGGCGGTGCGCAGATGCCCGTTGTGAATCGGATCGAATGTGCCGCCAAACAAACCTATCGGACCGCTCATGCCCCACCCTGCAAGCGCAACTGTCGCCACGACAGCGGCAACGGACGCAGGCCGCACAACTCGGCGGCCAGCAATGTCATCTCATCCCACACCGCGCCGCGCATCAGGCCCTTGGCCATGCGATCGGCGCGCACCGCGCGCGTGGCCAGCGCCGCAAAGGACACGCGGCGCACGCGGGTATCTGCCGACGATTGCAGCGCCGACAGTGCCCGCAACAATGACCATAGTACCAACACGGCCTCTTCACCCTCGGCGCGCAGCCCGTCGAGAATGCGCAGTGCGCGACCGGCATCGCCGCTATTGATGGCATCGCCCAGCTGGAACACGCTGAAGCGCGCGCTGTCGCTGCTGCTGGCGGCCACATCGACCACGCCCGCTTTGGCGCCCGGCCCCAACAACAGCGCCAACTTGTCCAGCTCCTGTTTCGCGGCCAGCAGATTGCCCTCGGTGCGCGCGGCCAGCAGCGCGATGGCCTCATCATCCAGTGTCAGCCCGGCCTGACGGGCGCGCTGCCGAAGCCAGCCGGGAAAGCGCGCCAGATCCACCGGCCACACCGGCAGCCAGCCGCCACGCTGCTGCGCCAGCGCGAGCCACTCGGCATTCTGCGCCGCGCGATCCAGCCTGCCGGTGAGGATCAGCAACAGCAGATCCTCGCCCGCCGCCGCGATGGCGCGGGCCAGCGCGGCGGCGCCGGAACCCGGCTTGCCGCTGGGCATGCGCACTTCGATGATGCGGCGGCTGGCGAACAGCGACATGGCATCGGCCGAGCGCAGCACGTCTTCCCAGGTGGATCCGCCCCGTTCGACGAACAACACCTCGCGCTCGTCGTAGCCGCGTACACGCGCCGCGGCGCGCACGGCGTCGGCAGCCTCGCCGCACAGCAGCGGCTCATCGCCGCTGACCACATACACCGGCAGCAGAGTACCGGCCAGTTGGGCGTTCAGGTTGTCGAGGGAGAGTTTCAAGCGTGTTTCCAAGGCCATTATCGGTGATAAGCTGGCCGCATGCCCACCCTGTTCGAGCGCATCCTCAACAAGGAAATTCCGGCCACCATCGTGCATCAGGACGAGCGCGTGACCGCCTTCCGCGACATCCAGCCGCGCGCGCCGGTGCACATCCTGGTGGTGCCCACCAAGCCCATTCCCACCGCCAACGACATCGAGGATGGCGATGAGGCATTGATCGGGCACATGTTCACGGTGGCCCGCGACCTGGCGCGCCGCGAAGGCATCGCCGAGGACGGCTACCGCCTGATCATCAACTGCAACAAGCACGGCGGGCAGGAGGTGTATCACCTGCACCTGCACCTGCTCGGCGGCAAACCGCTGGGGCCGATGGTCAGCGCATGAGGGTCGGGCGGTCGGGCCTCTATCCGCCGATCAAACCTTACCGGAGCGGTGCGCTGCAGGTTTCGCCGATCCATCGGCTGTATTTCGAGGAAAGCGGCAATCCGCGTGGCAAGCCGGTGGTGTTCCTGCACGGCGGACCGGGCGGCGGCACCAGTCCACAGATGCGCCGCTTCTTCGATCCCGAGCGTTATCGCATCGTGCTGTTCGATCAGCGCGGCTGCGGACGCAGCACACCGTCGGCCTCGCTGGCGGACAACACCACCTGGCATCTGGTGGAGGACATTGAAACGCTGCGCATGCACCTGGGCATCGAGCGCTGGCTGGTGTTTGGCGGCTCGTGGGGCTCGACGCTGGCGTTGGCCTACGCGCAGCTGCATCCGCAGCAGGTCACCGAACTGGTATTGCGCGGCATCTTCCTGCTGCGCCGTTCGGAGCTGGACTGGTTCTACCAGAACCCCGAAGGCGCGGGTGCGCTGTTCCCCGACCGGTGGGAGGAATACGTGAGCGTGATTCCGCGTCGCGAACGCGGCGCCATGATGCGCGCCTACTATCGCCGCCTCACCTCACCCAGGCCCGCTGTGCGCGCCGCCGCCGCGCGCGCCTGGTCCATCTGGGAAGGCGCCACCAGCCACCTGCAGACCGATCCCGGCTACGTGGCCAAGTTCGACGATCCCGAATACGCGGCCGCGTTTGCGCGCATCGAGTGCCATTACTTCGTCAACAAGGGGTTCCTGAAGCGCGACGACCATCTGCTGCGCAATGTGAAACGCATCCGCCACATTCCCGGCGTCATCGTGCAGGGCCGCTACGACGTGGTGTGTCCCATGCGCAGCGCCTGGGATCTGCATCGCGCCTGGCCCGAGGCCGAACTGCGCATCGTGCCCGATGCCGGGCACTCGGCGTTCGAGAAAGGGATTGCGCGCGAGCTGGTCAGCGCGACAGACGGGTTTGCGGCCAGTTGGTAGCGGTCAGCTTGTTTCCATACGCCGGTCTATCGCATACTGAAACGCGCCGAAATATATCGAAAATATCCGGGCAGAGTTCGGGCTGGGGATGACTGACTCTGGGGGATAAATTTCAACTCAAGCCGCACTCGCAGGTTTTATCGATCTGATACTCAATAGAACATTCATTAAATGGGGGGAGTATGCGTCCGATAATCAGCACGGCCGTAACATGTCTGTCGATTACCGCGTTTTCACAGATTGTTGATGCGCAGGTTTCCGGTGAGTCGCAGGGAGGGCGAGCGGTAACCCTCGAAGAAGTTGTAGTCACGGCACAAAAGCGCGAAGAGCGCCTGCAGGATGTGCCGATCTCGATAGCTGTCGTGGGCGGCGATACGCTCGACAAGTCCAGCGACCGTACTGTTCTCGAAGCCGTGGGCCGCGTGCCGGGCGTGTTCACCGGGGTTTCCAACCAGGGTGGGCGCCAAGGCGGAAATCCGATGGTTGTCGTCCGGGGTGTCTCATCACCATCGGTTGGTTCGAGCACGACCGGCTACTACCTGGACAGCATCCCGTACACGCGCGCCAATCAGTCCAACGTGCCGGATCTGAATCCCTACGACCTCGACCGGGTGGAAGTGCTGCGTGGTCCGCAGGGCACGCTGTACGGAGCCAGCGCCCTCAACGGCGTGGTGCGCGTCCTCACCAAGAACCCGAATCTGCAGGACTTCGAGTTCAAGGCCCGCGGTTCACTCCAGAACACGGAAAACGGCAGCGAAAGCTATACAGGCGACGCGGCATTCAATGTGCCGCTGATCCAGGACAAGCTGGCTGCCCGCATCGTGCTCAGCCACCAGGATCTCGGTGGATGGATCGACAAGCCGAATCTTGCCTCCGGTCCCAAGGAAGACGCCAACGATATCGAGAAGTCGACGGCCCGCGTCAAGCTCGCCGTCAAGCCGAGTGACAATCTTTCGATCGGGCTGTCCGGCTGGTTCCAGCGCACCGACCAGGGTTCACTCCCGACATCCAGTGATGGCGGCCGCACGAACAGCACCAGGGTGGAAGAGGGTGGCAGCAATGACCTTGACATTTACAACCTCGATCTCGGCTACGACACGAGCCTGTTCTCGATCAGGAGCGCGACGAGCTACATGGAGCAGGACAGCACGAATGTCTTCGACTTCACGCCGATTTTTCCTTTCCCCTCCCTGCTGAGTGGCCACTTCAGCGGCAAGGTGGTGTCGGAGGAGTTGGTGCTGAGTTCCACAGGCAATGGACCGTGGCGCTGGACCCTCGGTTCCCTGTATCGGGACAGCAAGGAAACCGATCGCGGCACCATCGTCAACCTTGCGCCGCCTCCGGATTTTCCGGGGGGCATCAATAAAAATCACTCGAAATCCATTGCGGTTTACGGCGAGCTCACCCGCACCTTTGCGGACGGCCGCTTCGAGTTGACAGGCGGCCTCAGGTACTTCGAGGACAAAGTACGGGATTGGGAGGAGTCGCGCCAGAACGTCGGCACCAACCCGGACGGAGGCCTGGACTCGATCGAGAGCACTTTCGAGAAGACGACGCCGCGGGTGGTACTGACCTGGCATCCGACCGCAGACTCAACGCTCTATGCCAGCTATGCGAAGGGCTTCCGCAGTGGCATCCATCAGGCTTTTGCGGTCGTCGATGCGCTGACCCTTGCGGGCAATCCTCCTCCGCCAGCGCAACCCGACACCCTGACGAACTATGAAATCGGCGCCAAGGCAACCCTCGGCAGGTTCGCGGTCGATTCAGCGGTCTACTACATCGACTGGCAGGATCCGCAGTCGAACATCACGCAGTATCTCCCCGGGCCTGGGGGAAACCCCTCGCCCAATCCCATTGTCATCAGCGGCGGTTCGGTCACTGGTATCGGTGTGGATCTGGCAGTGGCTTACTCTCCGGTCGATTCGCTGGCGCTGGGGTTCAATGTCGGCTGGAACGACCTGACCTTCGACGATGACGTGTATACGCCTTGTCGCCCAAGCCCGACCAACCCACCGTCGTGCCAGGTTCTGTTGCACCCGAAGGGCACCCGCCGACTGAGTTCACCGGAGACCACAGCAGGCGTGTTCGGTAATTACTCCGTCCCGTTGGGTAGCGGCTACCGCGGCCGCATATCGGCTTCGGTGAACTATGTCTCTGATCAGCTCGCCAGCGTCAACACCACCCTCGGCACTACCGTTGGCAACACCATCATCGCCACGCTGTACAAGGGTGATTCCATGACCATCTCGCGCGCCAGCTTCACGCTGGAGGCGCCGAAGCACTGGACCGCCATGCTGTTCGCCGACAACATCGGCAACCAGCAAGGTCTGCTGCGGGATGCCTTTTCGCCGCAGTACAACACGGTCATTCGACCGCGGACCTACGGACTTCAAATCGAGTACCGCTACTGACGTACTGGCAAGCCGGCGGCAGCCCCACCGGGGCTGCCGCCGTGGCAGGCAGTTGTTGTCAGTCGAACTTGTAAGTACCGTCCGAAAAGTCGACCGACACGCTCATCCGCCCTTCATTCAGCGTCCACTTTTGAAGTGTATATGTGCGCTTCTTGCTGGCGTGCATGGGATCACTATCGGCAATTCGCATGGCTGCCTCCCGATCGGCAGCGCGGATGATGATGAGACCGTACAGGAATTGACCATTCTCGTCAGTGACCGGTCCCGCGCCGAACATGATGCCGCGTTTCTCCAGATCGCGTTGATGCTTCAAGTGAGCGCGGATCAGCTCCGCGTCGAGATTGGCGCCCGCCACCAGGCGGGTCTGTATGACCCACAAAGGCTTCCTCAGGAGCTTGGCGAATTCGGGACCCGGATCGGGGGGGCCTGCTGCAGGCAGCGACTGACTCCACGACTCGTTCGATCCCAGCAGCGCCAACCCGCCAACAAGGCAGGCTGATAATGCCAGCGCCGTCAATATCCGATTTCCTGTGCGCATCGGAAACTCCTCGCTTGCGGTTGAAGCTGGATCATACGAGAAAGGGATTGCGCGCGAACTGGTCAGCGCAACCGATGGATTTGCGGCCAGGCAGTAGCTATCCCGTTTTGACGATCCGGAAACCGATATGGGCAGCGCCCAGTCCCGTTTCCTGCGCATGACGCGCTTCGGGGCGGTAACGCGCGCAGTAGTTCGCTGCGCACAGATATGAGCCGCCCTTGATCACCCGCACCGCGACACCGGGCTGTCGTGGGTCGTAGCCTGCGGCCGGCACCCCGGACATCGCATGCGATGGCGCGTACGGTGTCGAGGTCCACTCCCAGACATTGCCGACCATGTCGTACAGCCCGAAGCTGTTCGGAGTAAAGCATCCGACCGGCGCCGCGCCAGTGTGACCGTCATCGCCGGTGTTCTTTACCGGGAAAGTGCCCTGCCAGGTGTTGGCGGTCCAGGCGCCGTGCGGCGATTGACGGGCCGCATCGCGTGCGGCGTATTCAAACTGCGCTTCGCTGGGCAGCGCACCGCCGGCCCAGGCCGCGTAAGCCTCGGCATCGCCGACCGCAATGTGCACGACCGGGAAGTTGGCGCGGCCGGCAATATCACTGCCCGGTCCTTCGGGATGCCGCCAATCGGCACCCTGCACAAATCGCCACCACTGCGCCGGGTCGAGGTCGGGGCCGTAGACAAGATTCTCCGGCGGCATGAACACCACCGACGCGCCATCGCGTTCGGCTGCGGTCACATGGCCGGTGGCCTCGACGAATGCGGCGAACTCCGCATTGGTCACCTCATGGCGGCTGATCCAGAACCCGTCAACCGGGACATCCGGCACGATCGGACCTTCTTCGGGATAGGTGCCCACGGCTCCCATCTCGAATGTGCCGCCGGGAATCCACACCATGTCGCTGCGTCCGGTCGCGAGGCAGGTCTGACCGCCTGCGACAAGATCGGCCGGCGCGGCGCCACCGGCAAACCACCACGCACCGACGGCACCCGCCGCAACGGCGGCCGCGCCCAAAGCGACGTAGGGCCACGCGCGCCTCATCACACTATCGTGCCAGCCGCGGCAATCGCCCGGGGGCCGGCGCAGTCGCCGGCCAGTCGATCACGCCGTTCTGCATCTGATAGGCACGCCAGACGGCCATCATCTCGGCGAGCTTGGCCGGATTGCTGCCGGCCAGATCGTGAGCTTCGGCCAGATCGTCGCGGACATTGTAGAGATGCCAGCGTGCCTGCTCGTACTCGTTCGGATCCCAGACCAGCTTCCAGTCACCTTTGCGCACGCCCTTGCTGCCAAACAGCTCCCAGCCGAGCCAGTCGTCCGGACCGCGAACCGTCTTTGCCTCGCCCTTGAGCAGCGGCACCAGCGATTTTCCGATCGGTTGCGCGACCTCACGGCCCTGATAGGTTGAGCCCGGAAAGCTGGTCTGCGCCACGGCCAGAAAGGTCGGCATCAGATCCAGCACCGAGCTCAGCGCTGCGCTGCGCTGTCCGCCGCGGATCCAC
Source organism: Gammaproteobacteria bacterium (assembly GCA_020029535.1). Lineage (GTDB taxonomy): Bacteria > Pseudomonadota > Gammaproteobacteria > Steroidobacterales > Steroidobacteraceae > FEN-1191. The sequence goes on from JAIBJM010000030.1 coordinate 22,905, forward strand.
GACGGATAGTGAACAAAGGCGGGTACGCGGTGACCGCCCTCGAACCCTGCCACCTTGTATTCGTGCAGCGACGCGCCGCTGGCACGGGCCCAGTTTGGCCCGAGATAGATGAACGAACCGGCCTTGCCCATGTTCTCGTAGCTGTTGGGGCCTGTGCTCTCGTCACGGCTGTTGCCGCGACTGGCCTGACCGGGGAAGGCGGCCGTGGCCTCGGCACCGTTGTCGGACATGAAGACGATCAGCGTCCTGTCGTACAGCTTTGCGGACTTCAGATAGTCGATGACCTTGCCGACGTAGATGTCGAGATCGCTGACCATGGCAGCGTATATCTCCATCCGCCGCGCTTCGATTTTCTTCTGCTCCGGCGTCAGGTCGTTCCAATCGGGCTGGCCGGCGCGTTTCGGCAGCGACGGCGCATCCTTGGGCGCGAATCCGCGCGCCTTCATGCCCGCCAGGCGCTTTTGATAGAGCGCGTCATAACCTTCGTCATACCGACCGGCGAAGCGCGCGATCGATTCCTGCGGCGCCTGCAGCGGCCAGTGCGGCGCCGTGTAGGCCATGTAGGCGAAGAACGGCTTGCCATCCGCGCGATCGGCCTTGATGAATTCGATCATCTTCTCGGTGTAATGCCGCGTTGAGTACCATTCCTGTGGCGGCGTCGCCGGCTTGTCGTCCTCGGTGTAATCCGGGGGTTTCGGACCGCGGCCAGGCGGCGAGAGAGCGTTGGTGTCCACATGCCCTCCGGCGGCACCGAGCAGCATCCAGGACCGCTTGAAACCGCGCGCCCTGGGGGTCTGCTGGTCGCCACCGCCGAGATGCCACTTGCCAGTCGCATAGGTGTTGTAGCCAGCGTCGCTGAGCAGACTGGCCAGACTGGCGACGCGGGAGTTGAGGTATCCCTCGTAGCCGGGCTGTTCGCGGGTCGCCGGAATCTGCAGCTCCATCGCCCCCTTCCCCGCGATGTGCGAGTCGGTACCCGACATCAACATGGCGCGGGTGGGCGAACAGGTCTGCCCGGAGTGGAAATCGGTCAGCATCATTCCTTCGCGCGCCAGCGCATCCAGATTGGGCGTCGGAATTTCGCTGCCATAGACGCTGAGGTCCGAATATCCGAGGTCATCGGCCACGATGAGCAGGATATTGGGCCTGCTGCCCTTGTCGGAGGCTGCGTTGGCGCTGTGGCTGGTTGCGGCGCCGACGGTCAGCAATCCGATTGAGCCGATCGTCAGGAATACTGTCACTGCCATTGATCGTGTGTTCATCACTGGTTGTCATCCCTTGTTCAAGGTCGTCGATACGCCCCTATCCATGTTCAGAACTTCGCGCTGACCACCAGACCATAGGTGCGCGGGGCGGATAGCGTTGTGGGGCCCATGCCCTGCCCCGGACTGATGGTGTTTATGGTTCCCACCGAGGTCTTGAAGCGCTCGTCGGAGACATTGCGTACATAGGCTGTGACCGAATGGCGCGGATGTTGCCAGGTCAGATAAACGTTGCCGGTAACCTCGTCGCTATTGCGATAGTAGCGCTGCAGACCGGCGTCCGCAGTTGCGCGGTTGTACGCGGCCACGTCGTAGGCCGATTGATACAGCGCCTGCACCTGGAATCGAAGCGACTGATTCCCCGACAGCCGGAAGGTATGGGCATAGCTTGGATCGATGGTCCACGGCGCAATGCCGGGTATATGCGACTGGCTGACGCCCTCTGCAAACGATGCCGGCTTGTCCTTGTAATAGGCATTGATATAGCCGACGTTCAAAGTGATCTCATCCGCCGCCGTGAGCTGGATGATCGCTTCCAGTTCGGCGCCCTCCATCCGGGCCGGACTGGACTCGACTGTAAAGAGCTGGATCAATCCGCCCACCGACCTTCCCACGGGTTGTTGGAAGGCGCCGTAGCGGTAATAGAACACACCACCGTTGACCTGCAGCCGGTTGTCGAGAAAGCGATTCTTGCTGCCAATCTCGAACGAGGTCAGAGTCTCCGGCGTGTAAGTGGCAATCACCAAAGTACTATTGGCGATGTCGGTCGCGACGAAGGTGTCACCCGGCAGGAAGCCCGAGCTTGCTGACGCATAGAGCATGTTGCCGGGCGTCAGATCGTGCTCGAGGCGCAGCTTGTAGGTCCAGTTTTCCCAATCTCGCGTGCCCTGATCCCGACTGAACGCCCCCGACAAAGTCGGGTAATTCGGCGGGAAGGTCAGATTTGTCACCTGCGTTTTTTCGGCCTCCACCTTGGTGTAGTCATAGCGCAGCCCCGTCGTCAGCCGCCAGGTGTCTGCCAGCGGATAGGTCGCTTCACCGAATACGCCGGCGTCGTAAGTCCTTCTGTCGTTGACATCGGTCTGGAACAAGTTGATGGCGGGGAGCGGCGCAGTCAGAGCAAAATTGTATTGCTGGCGGTTGTCGTAATAGAACAAACCGCCCTGCCAGCGGATTCCCGAACTCGCGTTGGACGTCAGCCGAAGCTCCTGCGTGTGATAGGAGTCGGTAGGGAAGCTCTGCAGGGTGGTCGTGAATATCCCGGGGGCCGGCGAGCCGTAGCCCGTATTGTTCAGTTCGAAAGTGCGATAGGCCGGAATGTAGGTGAGAGTCGCAGGCCCGAAGTCCCAGTCCAGCTGCGCCCAGTATTGCCGTGTTTCACTTTCTCCGGTGCCGATCGGCACCACCGTATCGTGATTGACCGAACCATCGGCCGTTTGCGTGCTCTGGTTCCCGCCGGAGTAGTTCTCATTATTCTGAAACGCATAGCCTGCGAGCAGCGATAGCTGCTCATTGGGTTTGAACAACAGCTTGACGCGTCCATCCGTGGTATCGACCTGTGCGCCCAGCCGGGAGTAGTAGCCTTTCTGTTGATACCGGTTCCCGGACACCCGCAACGCGAGCACGTCACTGACCGGTATGTTCACCGCGCCGGTGTAATGCACCAGGTCGTAATTGCCCGCTTCCACCGCAACGTTGCCGGCGAACCGGTCAAGTGAGGGGTCGTTGGTCTGGATCGTCACCACGCCCGCGGTCGCACTGCGCCCGTACAAGGTGCCCTGTGGGCCACGCAGCGCCTGGACATTCCTGATGTCGTAATTGCTGCCCAGACCATTGTTGACGCCATCAACATACAGCGCCACGGCCGGCACAACCGGGCCACTGCCTCCCACTCTCCCGTTGGAGCCGACACCGCGAATCGTGATCGCGGTCGCCGGATTATCCGTCGCATTGTTGACGCCGGCCCGCTGCGGGGAGATGTTGATATTCGGCACGTCCTCGACAATCTGCTCCAGCGTGAATCTGCCCTGTTGCAGCAGATCCTCGCCGCTGCGCACGCTGACGGAAACCGCCGTGCGTTGCAAATCTTCCGCGCGACGCTCGGCGGTGACGATCACCTCTTCAAGCGTCGTGCCCTGCTCGGCGATTGCGGTCTGCTGCGCCGATGCCAGACTGGATGCCACGACCATCGCCGCAGCGGCGACGCTGGTTGCGGCACAGGATTTGAATCCTGGTTGCTTCACTGTGTATCCCCGTTATCTTTTTTCAGAATTATTTCAGAGCGGCACGTCCGCAAGATGCTGGCGCGTTGCCGTCGACCAAGATATGGCGAGGCCGTTGCATCACACAATTGCCGCATCGGGTTAGCGACGCATACCCCGATCGGGGTACTGAGGAGTTCGTATTGCCCGAGCGCTACTTGAGATGAATGATGCCGCGCTCCAGCGCGACGACGACGGCTGCAACGCGGTCCTTGACGCGCAACTTGGTCAGGATGTGCTTGACGTGCACGCGTGCCGTCTCGGTCGTGATGCCGAGACGCGCGGCGATTTCCTTGTTGCGCAGTCCCCCGGCCATCAGTTCGATGACCTCGACCTCGCGGGGCGAGAGGCCCGACTGCGAAAGCCGGTTCGCGAGGCTCGTGGCGACGCCAGGCGGGATCGGCTGCCCGCCGGCGTGCACCTCGCGAACGATGCGGACCAGATCGTCGGACAGGGTGCCTTTCAGCAGATACGTCACCGCACCACCGTGCATGGCGCGATAGATGTTCTCGTCACCGTCGTACATGGTGAGAACGATGATGCGCGCACCGGGCTCAATCTTGCGGATGGCATGAATGGCGTCCAGGCCGCTGAGCGACGGCAGCTGCAGGTCCATCAGCGTGATATCGGGGCGATGCTCCCGGAACAGTTCGATGGCCTGCTCACCGGTGGCGGCGGCGGCCACGACCGTCATGTCCGGTTGCCGGTTGATCTTCAGCGCAACGCCTTCGCGGACAATCTCATGATCGTCGACGCAGAGCACCCGGATCGGCAGCACGTTCGTCATGTCTTCCTCTTTCATGGATTCGGGGCCAGGGGAGTGCTGACCTCGACGGTCGTTCCCCCGCCGGGCCGGGTATTGACCCGCAGCTGACCGCCCATGCGCTGCGCCCGTTCGCGCATGATGCCGAGACCCCAGTGACCCGCCAGCGACTGCGCCACCGCCTGCGCATCGAAGCCTTTGCCATCGTCCGATACCCGCAACCGTATCGAATCCTTTTCGTAGCAGAGCTCCATGCGCACCAGGTTTGCACCCGCATGTCGTACCGCATTGCTGACGGCTTCCCGGCCGATCTGCAGCAGGTTGTTGCTGACCGTGGCCGTGCAGCCAACAGGCTCGCCGGCGGTCGAGAATTCGAACCGCACGCCGCTGGAACCAGCCAGCTGCTCCGCTATTTCACGCAGTGTCACGGCGAGATCGCGCTCATCATGATCCGCCGTTCTGAGATCCCAGATGGATTGGCGCGCCTCGCCGATATATCGCTGGATGTTGCGTCGGACTCGGTCCAGCCGGCTTCTTGTGCCCTGCTCTTGCGGAGCCAGCTGACCGGCGATGTCATCGACTTCGAGTTCCAGGCCGGCCAGACTCTGCAGCAGCGTGTCGTGAATCTCACCAGCCATGCGCGCCCGCTCCGCGAGCACCAATGCGAACCTGCGCCGCAGCTCGCCAACGCGGATCCGCCACCCGATCAACGCCGCCAGCAGCACTGTCAGCACCAGGGCACCATAGAACCACCGCGTCTGGGTGAACGCCGGCTCGAGCGTGAAGCCCCACGTTGTGAAGGATTCGCTCCAGCGGCCATCGGCGCTGCCCGCAGCCACGCGAAACCGGTATGAACCCGGCGCCAGATTCGTATATACGGCCTGCCGACCGGTGCCGGCATCAACCCAAGCCGGGTCGAACCCCTCGAGCATGTACCGGTAGTGCGGGCTCGATGGACTGAGCGTCGCTGCCACATAGTCGATCTGCAACCTCGACGTACGTGGCGGCAGGCGCACCTCCGGCCGTGCACCGAAGCGACGACCGTCGGCGACGACGTCCTCGATCCGGACCGCGGGCAGCGAACGCGGCGGCGGCAGCTGCTCCGGATCGAACCGCGCCAGGCCGCTTGCGGTGACCAGCCAGATCGTACCGTCCTGCGCGCGCGCGATGCTGTCAATCAAGCCGATTCCCACTCCGCCCACGTTACCGGCGACATCGAACAACTGCAGTTCCGGACGATACGACGGGTTATCGACGGCTTTATCGAACTCGCCGGGTGCGAGCCGGATCAGACCGGAGTTCAGCCGAAGCCACAGATGGCCTTTCTGGTCCGCCGTGATGGCTTTGACGATCGGATCCGGCAGCCGGGATCCGGGCAGCGTGCTCAGTTGTCCGTTCCAGTAGCGACTCAGACCGGCCTGCATTCCGATCCAGATCGCACCCGACGCATCCTCAAAAATGACATTGACCGCGCCACTCGCAAGCCCGTCACGCTCCGACAGCAGACGCAGCCGGTCCTTCTCGATGACCGCGACTCCACCGCTGGAGAATCCGATCCATACGCGGCCGCGCGAATCGGTCAGCAGCGATCGGCCCCACCTGCCTTCGAGCACCGGATCCAGAGCCAGTCGCCTGCCGTTCGCCCAGCGCAGCAGACCCATGTTGGTGTGCCACAACCACAGCGCGCCCTCGCGATCCACCGTCGTGGCAAATATGGCGCCCGCGGTCGCCTCCCGAGGCAGAGGTACGCGCGAAAGCCGACCGTTTTCGAACCGCGCCATGCCTCGATTGGTTGCGATCCAGAGCACGCCGTTCGCGTCCTGCTGGAGCCTGAAGACATCGGAACTGGGCAGACCGTCACGTTCGGTGTAGACGCGGCGCGATTGGCCCGACAGACGCAGCAGACCACCGGCAGTGGCTGCCCACACGCTGCCATCCGACGTTGCCGCGATCGAGCGCACCGCTTTGGTGGCTCCTGCGAGCACGTCGACCAGAGGCATGGCGGTGGGAACAAAGCGATTGAGCCCACCTTGCGTACCAACCCAGATATTGCCTTCGCGATCCTCGAACAACGAGTTGACCACGTCGTGGGCAAGGCCCCGACTGGTGTCGAATCGCTCGAGCCTGCCATCCGCAGGGCCGGGTTCGCGCAGGTGAAGCAGGCCGTTGCCCTGAGTGCCTACCCACATTCCTCCCGCGCGATCGTTCAGCAGTGCCCAGCCGTTGTCGATGCGCGATGTGGTCGATTGAAGGTGCGAAGGCGCCGGTTCAGTCAGCGAGCGGAAGCCTTGCGTGGGATCGGTGAGCCACATTCGACCCTTCGCATCCTGACCGAACGCCAGCACCGGCCTGGAATCCCAGCGCTCGAAGGCTTCGCTCCCTGCGCTCCGTCGTGCGGTCCACGCCGGACCGCCCACCCAGAAATTGTGCTGACGATCTTCGTAGAGGGCACGCACGCTCTTGACCGGGGCTCCGCCGATGTACACCGGTTGCCAGCGACCGTCATGGAAGCGGGACAGGCCGCCCTGCCCTCCCACCCACACCGCCCCCTGATGGTCTTCGACCAGCCGCGCAATGCCGAGCGGAGCGCCGTCGGCCTGCGTGAAATCCACCGCATCGCCATCACGGATGCGGGTGATCCGGCCCTCGTACGTCGCCACCCACAGGCTGCCGTCGCGCGTCACGCAAAGCGCGGTAATTTCCGCGGTCCGGAGGTGCGGACTGTAATGTTCCTCCCAGGGAGAGAATCCCACGCCGTTGAACCGCACCAGACCCGCGTTGGTGCCCAGCCAAAGCGCTCCGTCATCGTCCTGCACGATGGCGCGCACGGTGCTCGACGGCAAGCCGTTCTCTTCGGTCCAGGACGTCACCGCGTATTGCGGGATCTCGCGCGTCTGCGCGTGCGCATGTGCCACGGCACCCACGCATGCCAGGGCAACGATTGCGCCAGCGCGCCTACATGCGTTTGCGTTCATCGGCCAGGCTGATGTCGGCAGTGGGCAGGCAGTATCGTGCCCTGCTCAGCAGGCGTCCAGAGACCGGACTACGGCTTCCGCGACGATGTCTGCTCCGAAGCATGCAGCCGATCGACCTGGCTGCGCAGCGATGCGTAAGCGACCTGCTGCTCCGGCGTCAGCGTACCCAGCAGGTTGTGCATCTCGGAGCGGTCCCGCACGTCGTAGAACTCTTCCCTGCCCGCGTTGACCACCAGCTTGTAGGTGGCATTCCGGATCGCATACTGCCCGCCGTGGAACATGCCTTCACTGAGCCCGCCGTTGCCGCCGAACACGTCGGCATAGATCCACTGCCGGATCGACGGGCGATCGGGCCGCGAGAGGTACGGCAGGAAGCTCACGGCATCGACGACGACACCGGATGGCACCGTGCCGACCGGCTGGATGCCCGCCATCTCCATGATGGTCGTG
>JAIBJM010000095.1 GCA_020029535.1 Gammaproteobacteria bacterium
GCCTCGATGATGGCATCGGCGTCCTGCTGTGAGTCCCACATGGCCTCGAACACTTCCTTGGCGATCTTGCCCGAGATGGTGTTGTCGCCAATACGCCTGAGCAGTTTCGCCAGCGCCGCCGCATCGACGCGGCTGGTGGCGATCTCTAGTCCGTCGCGGTTCAGCATCGCCGACAGGTCGCCAGCCACCCAGTTGGCGGCCAGCTTGGGTTCACCACCGAGTTCCTTCACCACCGCTTCATAGAACGCAGCAATCTCGGCGCTGGCGGTCAGCACACCCGCATCATAGGCCGACAGTCCATGCTGGCTGGCGAAGCGCGCTGCCTTCTGGTCTGGCAGCTCAGGCAGCGATGCGGCGACGCTCTTTATATAGACATCGTCGAGCAGCACCGGCAGCAGGTCGGGGTCCGGGAAGTAGCGGTAATCGTTGGCTTCTTCCTTGGACCGCATCGAACGGGTCTCGCCCTTGTCCGGATCGTACAGGCGGGTCTCCTGCACCACCTTGCCGCCGCCCTCGAGCAGGTCGATCTGCCGGCCGATCTCATGGTTGATGGCCTTCTCGACGTAGCGGAACGAATTGATGTTCTTGATTTCGGCGCGCGTGCCGAACTTTTCGGCACCGCGCCGCCGCACCGACACATTGGCGTCGCAACGGAACGAACCTTCCTGCATGTTGCCGTCGCAGATGCCCAGGTAGCGCACCAGCGTGTGCACCTTCTTCATGTAGGCAACGGCTTCCTTCGCCGAACGCAGTTCGGGCTCGGAGACGATTTCAATCAGCGGTGTGCCGGCACGGTTCAGGTCCACGCCGGTGAAACCGGCCAGCCCCTCGTGCAGCGATTTGCCGGCGTCCTCTTCCAGATGCGCGCGCGTCACAGCGATGCGCTTGCCGGTGCCATCCTCGAGCAGGATATCCACATGCCCACCGGCCACGATGGGCAGCTCGTACTGGCTGATCTGATAGCCCTTGGGCAGATCGGGATAGAAGTAATTCTTGCGCGCGAACACCGAGCGCGGTGCGATGCGCGCCCCGATGGCCAGGCCAAACATCACCGCCATGCGCACCGCGGCGCCGTTCAGCACCGGCAGCACACCGGGATAGCCCAGATCGACCAGATTGGCCTGCGCATTCGGCGCGCCACCATACGCAGTGGCCGAGCCCGAAAAGATCTTGGAGTTCGTCGCCAGCTGGGCGTGGATCTCCAGCCCGATGACGCTTTCCCAGTCGTTGCCGGCCATCAGCGATACCTCTCGGGCACACGCGTGTGCCAGTCGGTCTCGCGTTGATAGCGATGCGCCACATTGAGCAGCTTCTGCTCGGAAAAGTGCGGGCCGATGATCTGCAGTCCGGCCGGGAGCGATGAGGCAAAGCCGCAGGGAATGGACATGGCCGGGAGGCCAGCCAGATTGGCGCCGATGGTGTAGATGTCGTTCAGATACATGGTCACCGGATCTTCGCTCTTCGAACCCAGTTCGAAGGCCACGGTGGGCGTGGTCGGTCCGATCAGCACATCCACCTCGGTGAAGGCGCGGCGGAAATCATCGGCGATCAGCTGCCGTACGCGTTGCGCTTTCAGATAGTAGGCATCGTAGTAGCCGGCCGACAGCACATAGGTGCCGGTCATGATGCGACGCTTGACCTCGGTGCCGAAACCCTCGCCGCGCGAGCGCTTGTACAGATCGGTCAGGTCACGCGGATTCTCGCAGCGATGGCCGTAACGCACGCCGTCGAAGCGGGCCAGGTTGGAGGAACACTCGGCCGGCGCGACCACATAATAAGTGGGCACCGACAGCGGCAGATTCGGCAGGCTGACCTCGCGCAGCAGCGCGCCCTGCTGCTGCAGCAGCTGCAGCGCGGCGCGGATCTGCGTCTCGATGGCCGGATCCAGTCCCTGCTCGAAGAATTCCTTCAGCAGTCCGATCTTCAGCCCGGCGAGCGGCTGGTCGAGACTGGCGGCATAGTCCGGCACCGGCAGCTCGACGCTGGTGGAATCCTGCGGATCGAAGCCGGCCATGGCGCCCAGCAGCAGCGCGGCGTCCTCGGCGGTGGTGGTGATGATGCCGCCCTGGTCCAGGCTGGAGGCGAAGGCGATCATGCCGTAGCGCGACACGCGGCCGTAGGTGGGCTTCAGACCGGTCACGCCGCACAGCGCCGCCGGCTGGCGGATCGAGCCGCCGGTATCGGTGGCCGTGGCCGCCGGCACCAGTCGCGCAGCCACCGCCGCCGCCGAACCGCCGGAGGAACCGCCGGGCACGCGCGTCAGATCCCAGGGATTGCGCACCGGCCCGAAATGGCTGGTCTCGTTGGACGAGCCCATCGCGAACTCGTCCATGTTGGTCTTGCCCAGCGACACCACGCCGGCGGTGCGCAGCTTTGCGACCACGGTGGCGTCATAGGGCGAGACAAAATTGGCCAGCATCTTCGAGCCGCAGCTGGTGCGCGACCCGGTGGCGCAGAAGATGTCCTTGTGCGCAATCGGCACACCCAACAGCGGGTTGCGCTCGCCGGCTGCACGACGGGCGTCGGCGGCGGCAGCGGCAGCCAGCGCCGCTTCGGCCTCGATGCTGATGAAGGCATTGAGCTCGGGTTGCAGGCGGGTGACGCGTTCGAGCAACGCGCGCGTCAGCTCCAGCGACGAATAGCGGCCGGCGGCCAGCCCGGCCGACATGCCGGCCACGGTCTGCAGATGCATGGTGCTCACTCGATGACGCGCGGAACGAGATAAAGACCGGCTTCGACCTGGGGCGCGTTGCGCTGATAGAGCCGGTGGTGGTCGGATTCTGTGACGCAGTCCTCACGCAACCGCGCCGCGAGTCCCGGCAGCGGGTGGGACATGGGTTCGACACCCGCGGTGGCTGCCTTCTCCAGCTCGCCGACCAACCCGATGATGCGCGACAGGCTGTTCAGTTGCGCCGGCACTTCGTTCTCGGTGAGGGCCAGTCGCGCGAGGTGCGCGATGTTCTCGATGTCTGCGCGTGACAGGGTGCTCATGCATGCGGTCCGACAGCGGAAATGGGCGCGAAATCATACACCTTCGCCTTGTGGAATGTGCTGTCGGTTGCTAGATTAGCGGCCACTTTCTCGCCTGCCATACAAGGTTCGGCAATCTCCATGTTCAAGCGTCTGCGCGGCTATTTTTCCAGCGATTTGTCGATCGACCTGGGAACGGCCAACACCCTCATCTACGTGCGCGACAAGGGCATCGTGCTGAACGAGCCTTCGGTCGTCGCGGTGCAGGATGAACCGACACGCGGCGGCAAGATCATCGTGGCCGTGGGCGCCGAAGCCAAGAACATGCTGGGCCGCACGCCCGGGCACATCAACGCAGTGCGCCCGATGAAGGACGGCGTGATCGCCGACTTCACCTACACCGAGAAGATGCTGCAGTACTTCATCAACAAGGTGCACGGCAACCGTTTCCTGAAGCCCTCACCGCGCGTGCTGGTGTGCGTACCGTTCGGCTCCACGCAGGTCGAGCGCCGCGCCATCCGCGAGTCGGCCGAAGGCGCCGGCGCGCGCAATGTGGCCATCGTCAGCGAGCCGATGGCCGCGGCGGTGGGTGCGGGCCTGCCGGTGCAGGAGCCGCGCGGTTCGATGGTGCTGGACATCGGTGGCGGCACCAGCGAAGTGGCGGTGCTGTCGCTGAACGGCATCGTCTATGCCAACTCGGCCCGCATCGGCGGCGACCGCTTCGACGATGCCATCATGAGCTACGTACGCCGCAACTACGGCATCCTGATCGGCGAAGCCACCGCCGAGCGCATCAAGATCGAGATCGGCTCGGCGTATCCCGGCCAGCAGGTGCGCGAGATGTCGGTCAAGGGCCGCAATCTCTCCGAAGGCGTGCCGCGCAGCTTCACGCTGAACAGCAATGAAATCCTCGAGGCGCTGCAGGAACCGCTGCAGGGCATCGTCAGCGCGGTCAAGCAGGCGCTGGAACAGACCCCGCCGGAGCTGGGCGCCGACGTGGCCGAACGCGGCATCGTGCTGACCGGTGGCGGCGCGCTGCTGCGTGACATCGACAAGCTGTTGATGGAAGAAACCGGACTGCCGGTGGTCATCGCCGACGATCCGCTGACCTGCGTGGCGCGCGGCGGCGGCCGCGTACTGGAACTGATGGACGAGCTGGGCCCGGGACACTTCGGACTGGAGTAGGGGCCGATGGCCGCCGGCTTCGGCACAGCAACCAATCGCCCCCTGTACAACCGCGGCCCTGCCGCCGGCTTGCGTTTCACCGTCTACGCCATTCTGGCGGTCACGCTGATGTACTTCGATCAGCGCCAGCAATGGTCGGCGCAGCTGCGTTATCTGTTGCAGGCCGCGGTCTATCCCTTGCAGGTGGCGGTCAGCTCGCCGGTGACGGCCTGGCGCTGGCTGACTTCCAGTACGGCCGATCGCACCACCCTGCGCGCCGAAAACCAGCAGCTGCTGGCGCGCCAGCGCGAGCTGGAACTGGTACTGATGCGGATGCAGGGCCTGGAACAGGAAAACCAGGAACTGCGCGGACTGCATGCGGCACTGCCACCCCTCGTGAAGAAGTGGCAACTGGCCGAGGTCATCAACGTCGAAACCACTCCGCTGCGCCAGCGCCTGATCGTCAACAAGGGTTCGCGCGACGGCATCTTCGAAAATCAGGCCGTGGTGGATGCGCATGGCATTCTCGGCCAGACCGTTCATGTCGGCCCGTGGACCGCCGAGATCATCCTGATCACCGATCCCGAACATGCACTGCCGGTGCAGATCGTGCGCAACCAGCTGCGCTCGATCGCCGTGGGCTCAGGCAATCCGGACGAAGTGCTGCTGCCGTATGTCGCGACCAACTCCGATGTGAAAAGTGGCGATGTGCTGGTCAGCTCCGGACTGGGCGGCGTGTTTCCTGCCGGTTACCCGGTAGCCACCGTGATCGGCGTCAGCCGCGAAACCAACCAGCTGCTGGCACAGGTGCGCGCCGCGCCGCTGGCCCAGGTGGAGCGGGTGCGCGAAGTGATGTTGATCGAATTTGATCCGGCACATCCGGCTGCACCGGTGCTGCCTTCAGCTGCGGTGGTGCCGCCAGTGGCACCGGCGGCGCCGACGGCACCGGTCACCAAGCCGCCTGCGGAAGCGCCGCAATGAGCGGTCGTGGCGAGTCTTTCCTGCTGCTGGCGCTGACGGCGCTGATCGGCATCGTGGCTTCGGTGATTCCGCTGCCCTACTGGCTGGCCGTGCTGCGGCCGGCCTTCGTGGTACTGGTGGTGTTGTACTGGTCGACGATGGCGCCGCAGGCCGGCGGTATCGCGCTGGCTTTCTGCTGCGGCCTGATCCTCGATGTGCTGAGCGGCGCGCCGCTGGGCGAGCATGCCCTGGCGCTGGCGCTGGTGTCCTATCTGGCCATCAAGCTGCATCTGCTGGTGCGCGCCAAACCGATCTTCGAACAATCGCTGTTCGTGTTCGCGGCCTTGATGGTATATGAAACCATGCTGTGGCTGATCGACGGCTGGAGCGGTCATCCGCTGACCACACCGCTCCGTTGGCTGCGCGCGCTGACCGGTGGGCTGCTGTGGCCGGTGGTGGTCGGATTCCTCGGGCGCTTCCATTCACCGCGCTGAGAACGGGAAATGGCTGGACGCGTACGCATCAAGGATCTGTGGAACGAACAACGGATGTTCCTGACCCGCAGCTTCGTCGCAACGACCTTCGTCGTTGCGCTGATGCTGCTGCTGATGGGCAGGCTGTTCTACCTGCAGATCATCCGGCATGACTACTATGTCGAGCTGTCGCAGGGAAATCGCGTGCGCCGCGATCCGATTCCGGCCAGTCGCGGCCTGATCCTCGACCGTCATGGCACGGTGCTGGTGGACAACGAACCCACCTACCAGCTGGAACTGATCCGTGAGCAGACACCCGACCTTGAAGGCACACTGAAACGTCTCAGCGCCCTCGGGCTGCTGGCCAGCGAAGACATCAATCAGGTGCGGCGTACCATCCTGTCGCGCCGCAGCTTCGACAGCGTGCCGATCCGCCTGCGCCTCACCGATGACGAGATCGGCAGCTTTGCGGTGCATCGCCACGAATTCCAGGGTGTGGACCTGCGCACGCGACAGACACGCCACTATCCATTCGGTGAACTGGGCGTGCACGCCTTTGGCTACGTGGCGGCGATCAGCGAAGATGACCTGAAGAAGATCGACCGCGCCCAATATGCCGGCACCACGCTGATCGGCAAGCTCGGCGTTGAAAGCGCCTACGAGAATCAGCTGCGCGGACGCAACGGCTATCGCGAGATCCTGGTCAATGCGCAGGGCCGCTCGGTGGAACGCCAGGGCGCCTACCAGCCACGGCTGGGTTCGGAAGCGCCAGCGGCCGGCGAAGATCTGGTGCTGTCCATCGATCTCGCGGCCCAGCAGGCTGCCGAAGAAGGGCTCGGCGACCGGCGCGGCGCCGTGGTGGCCCTCGATCCGGCCAACGGCGATGTCATTGCGCTGGCCAGCCGGCCGGGCTTCGATCCTTCACTGTTCGGCCGTGGGCTGACCCGACCCGAATATGCGGCGCTGACCAATAACATCGATCTGCCGCTGTTCAATCGCGCGCTGCGCGGCACTTATCCGTCGGGTTCCACCATCAAGCCAACCATGGCGCTGGCCGGGCTGACCTACAACGTCATCAGAGCCGAGCAGCGTGAATTCTGTGCCGGCGTGTTCCATCTGCCCAACAGCCGGCTGGCCTTCCGCGAAGGCAGGACCGGACGCCATGGCTACATGGATACGCGGCAGGCCATCGCGCGCTCCTGCGATGTGTACTTCTACGATCTGGCCGCCAAGCTCGGCGTCGAGCGGATTGCCGCATTTCTGGCGCCCTTCGGCCTAGGCGCGGTGACCGGCATCGACATCAGCGGCGAGAAGCCCGGACTGCTGCCCACGCCGGCCTGGAAGAAGAAAGCCTTCAAGCGTCCGCAGGACCAGGTGTGGTTCCCGGGTGAAACCGTCAATTTCGGCGTCGGCCAGGGTTATCTGCTGGTCACGCCGCTGCAGCTGGCGCAGATGACATCGGTGCTGGCCAACCGTGGCCACAGCTACAAACCGCGACTGGTCGCCGCGGTGCGCCAGGCTGACGGGAAGCTGAGACCGACCGCGCCAGTGGAATCGGCACGCATCTCCGGCGTCAGCGACGAAAACTGGAATGTGGTGACGGAAGGCATGATCGGCGCCACCACCTACGGCACTGCAGCGGCCATCGGCAGAAGCGCCGGCTACACCTTCGCCGGCAAGACCGGCACCGCGCAGGTATTCACCGTATCGCGCAGCGCAACGCTGACCGACAAGGTGGCGGAACGACTGAAGGATCACTCCTGGTTCATCGCCTTTGCGCCGGCCGAGCAGCCACGCATCGCCGTCTGTGTGCTGGTGGAGAACGGCGGCTTCGGCTCCGCGGTGGCCGCGCCCATTGCGCGCAAGGTCATCGACGCCTACCTGCTCAATCCGCAGACCCGGCCACCCATATG
>JAIBJM010000031.1 GCA_020029535.1 Gammaproteobacteria bacterium
GATGGTGGACATGATTTCCGCCTCGCGTTCGTACCAGAACAACGTCGAGGTGATGAACACGGCCCGCAACCTGTTGCTGGCCACCCTGAAGCTGGGACAAGGCTGAGGAGCCGAAACACCATGGCCATAGACAGTTCAATCACGCAGATCAGCGGCAACGCCGCCAGCAGCAGCTCCACCAGTACCAGGAAGACGGCCAGCACGCTGAACGTCGACGACTTCCTGGAGCTGATGATCGCGCAGCTGCAGAACCAGGATCCGACCGATCCGATGGACAGCACCGAGTACGTCGCGCAGCTGGCGCAGTTCAGCACGGTGTCGGGCATCGAAGGCATGCAGGAATCGCTGAACACGTTGTCCGAGTCGCTGCGCTCGTCACAGGCGCTGTCCGGCGCATCGCTGGTGGGCCACTGGGTGCTGGCGCCCGGCGATACCGCCACGCTGGCCTCCGAAGGTGGCGCGCTGGGCGGTGGCGTCGAGGTGCCGGCCGGCGCCAGCAGCGTCACGCTGAACATCAAGGACGCCAGCGGCCAGGTGGTGCGGCACATGACGGTGTCGGCGACCGAGGGACTGCAGGAGTTCTACTGGGATGGCAAGGACGACGCCGGCGTCAATGTGGCGACCGGCAAATACACGTTCGAAGCCATCGCCAATGTCGGTGGCGAAAACGAGTCGCTGGAAATGCAGCTGTACGGCCAGGTGGGCAGCGTGTCGCTGACCGCCTCGGGCACCGGGCTGACCGTCAACACGCCGGAGCTGGGCGCCATCGCGCTGGGTAACGTGCGGCAGATCACCTGAATTCCCTAGGAGAGTAAACATGTCATTCGGAATCGCGCTCAGCGGCATTCATGCCTCGCAATCGGACCTCAACGTCACCGCGAACAACGTCGCCAACTCGGAGACCACCGGCTTCAAGCAGTCGCGTTCGGAATTCGCCGAACTGTTCGCCGTCTCGCCGCAGGGCGTGGGCCGCGCGCAGACCGGCAATGGCGTCAAGGTGACCGCGATCTCGCAGCTGTTCACGCAGGGCAATATCGAGTCCACCAACAGCAGCCTCGATATGGCCATCAGCGGTCAGGGCTTCTTCACGCTCAGCGACGGCGGCGCCACCCTGTACACGCGCGCCGGTTCGTTCCAGACCGACAAGGACGGGTACGTGGCGAACACCGAAGGCCAGCGCCTGCAGGTGTATGAGCCCACCACCAGCGGCACCTTCAACACCACGGCGCTGTCGGATCTGCGGCTGGTGTCCAGCGACAGTGCGCCGCAGGCTACCACTGATGTGGATGTGATCTTCAACCTGCCGGCCGATGCCGCGGTGCCGGCGACCACGCCGTTCGATCCGGCGACGCCGGCCAGCTACAACAACTCGACCTCGCTGACGGTGTACGACTCGCTGGGCGCCGCGCACACGGCCAGCCTCTATTTCGTCAAGATCGCCGCCAGCGGCACTGTTCCGGCCAACACATGGGAGACGCATCTGTATGTGGATGGCACCGCCGTCGGCACGGCCGAGACGCTGACCTATAGCGACGGCGGCCTGCTGACCACGCCAGCCGGCGGCTCGCTGAGCTTCGGCGCCTTCACGCCAACCACCGGCGCCGCAGCCATGAACATGACTTTCGATGTCGGCGATACGACGCAGTACGGGTCGAGCTTCGGCGTGACGTCGGTGTCACAGAACGGATTCACCACCGGACGGCTGATCGGCATCAATGTCGATTCCACCGGTGTGGTGCAGGCCCGCTTCACCAATGGCCGCTCGCTGCCGCTGGGCCAGGTGGCCATTGCCAATTTCTCCAACACACAGGGCCTGCAGCAGCTGGGCAACACCAACTGGGCCGAGACCTACGCCTCGGGTCAGGCGCTGCGCGGCCAGGCCGGCAACTCGGGCTTCGGCCTGATCCAGTCGGGTTCTCTGGAATCGTCCAACGTCGACATAACTTCCGAGCTGGTCAACATGATCACGGCGCAGCGCAACTTCCAGGCCAATGCGCAGATGATTTCGACCCAGGACCAGATCACGCAGACCATCATCAACATCCGCTGATGATGGAGTGCATGGAGTAACCCATGGATCGTCTGGTGTATGTGGCCATGTCGGGAGCGCGCGAGACCATGCGTGCCCAGACGGCCAACGCCCACAACCTGGCCAACGCCAGCACCACCGGCTTCCGTGCCGATCTGTCGGCGTTCCGGAGTCAGGCGGTGGAGGGCAGCGGACTGCCTTCGCGTGTGTACGCCACCCACAGCAGCGTGGGCTGGGATGCCACCAGCGGCGAGTTGCAACAGACCGGTCGCGATCTGGATGTGGCCATCAATGGCGCCGGCTGGATTGCGGTGCAGGCGCCCGATGGCCGCGAGGCCTACACGCGCGCCGGCGATCTGCGCGTCGATGCCAATGGACAGCTGCAGACCGGCGCCGGTCACGCAGTGATGGGCGATGGCGGGCCGATTGCGGTGCCGCCGAGCACCTCGATCACCATTGCGCGCGATGGCTCGGTGTCCATCATTCCGTTGGGCCAGACCGCGACCACCACCGCCACGGTGGGCCGCATCAAGCTGGTCAATCCCGATGCAGCCACGCTGACGCGTGGCAGCGACGGGCTGTTCCGTCTCAACAATGGCGGCGACGCCACGGCCGACGCCAGCGTGCAGCTGATGTCGGGCACCATCGAGTCCAGCAATGTCAACGTGGCCGAAGCGATGACACAGATGATTGAACTGGCGCGACGTTTCGAATTGCAGGTCAAGGCACTGCGCACCGCCGAAGACGATGCCGCCGCCGCTTCGCGGCTGCTGCAGGTCGGCTGAAGCGCCAACAGGAGCAGACAATGAATCCAGCACTATGGGCAGCGAAGACCGGTCTTGATGCGCAGCAGACGCGCATGGCCGTGGTTTCCAACAACCTGGCCAACGTCAACACCACCGGCTTCAAAAAGAGTCGCGCGGTATTCGAGGATCTGCTGTACCAGAACGTGCGGCAGGTAGGCGGTGCCACCTCGCAGGATACGCAGGCTGCCAGCGGACTGTCGCTGGGTACCGGCGTGCGCGTGGTCGCCACCGAGAAGACCTACACGCAGGGCAACCTGAACCAGACCGGCAATTCACTGGATCTGGCCATCAACGGCCGCGGTTTCTTCCAGATCCTGATGCCGGACGGCACGCTGGCCTACACGCGCGCCGGCGACTTCCAGTTGAGCAGTCAGGGCCAGATGGTCACCTCGTCGGGCTATGTGCTGCAGCCGGGCATCAACATTCCGCAGGGTGCGCAAAGCGTTACCGTGGGCAATGACGGCGTGGTCAGCGTGCTGCTGGCCGGCCAGTCCACGCCCACGCAGGTGGGTACGCTGCAGCTGGTGGACTTCGTCAATCCCACCGGCCTGCAGGCACGCGGCGAGAACCTGCTGGTCGAGTCCGCCTCCAGCGGTACGGCGCAGCCGGGCACACCGGGACTGTCGGGCCTCGGCACGCTGGAGCAGGGCGCGATCGAAAGCTCCAACGTCAATGTGGTCGAGGAAATGGTCAACATGATCGAGACGCAGCGCGCCTACGAAATGAACACCAAGGCCATCCAGACCACCGATCAGATGCTGCAGTACCTGAGCAGCAACATCTGAGGACAGAAGCCGTGAAAACCTTCCATTGTGGTGTGTTGCTTGCCGCGCTGACGCTGGCCGGATGCGTCGGTCTGCCGCCGCGCGATGACAGCAACTATGCCGCGACCTGGCCCGATCCGCCGGTGGAAGAGACGGCCGCCAATGGCTCGATCTATCAGGCCGATCGCGATGTGCGCCTGTTCGAGAATTCAGTCGCGCGCCGTGTCGGCGATGTGCTGACCATCGTGCTGGCCGAGAAAACCGACGCCAGCAAGAGCGCCACCACCAACACCGCCAAGAACACCAGCATCGATCTGCCGGGTCCGACCATCGCCGGCGCGCCGGTGACGCTCAATGGTCGCGAGATCCTGTCGGCCTCGATGGACAACGCCACCAGCTTCGGCGGCTCCGGCGACAGCGCGCAGAGCAATGAACTGACCGGCAACATCACCGTGACGGTGGCGAAGCGGCTGTCCAACGGCAACCTGCTGGTGCGCGGCCAGAAGTGGATCACGATCAACCAGGGCCGCGAATTCGTACGCATCCAGGGCATCGTGCGCCCGGTGGACATTACGCCGCAGAACACTGTGGCTTCCTGGAAGGTGGCCGACGCCACCATTTCATATGGCTCACAGGGTGTGATCGATGCTGCCAACAGCAAATCCCTGCTGGCCCGTTTCTTCGACTCCAAGTGGCTGCCGTTCTGATATGAACAACCCAACGAAATTTCGCGAGCTGTGCACCACGCTGCTGGCAGCGCTGCTGGCCTTGAGCACATTGCTGCCGGTGCCGGCGCGTGCCGAGCGCGTCAAGGACATCGCCGGTGTGGCCGGCGTGCGCAGCAACCAGCTGGTGGGCTACGGTCTGGTGGTGGGCCTCGACGGCACCGGCGACCAGACCAGTCAGGCCCCGTTCACGGTGCAGAGCATCGTCAACATGCTGGCCAAGTTCGGCGTCACCATTCCGGCCAACGTCAATCCGCAGCTGAAGAATGTTGCCGCGGTGACCGTCACTGCCGAACTGCCGGCCTTTGCCAAGGCTGGACAGACCATCGATGTTACCGTGGCGTCGATCGGCAATGCCGCCAGTCTGCGTGGTGGCGCGCTGCTGATGACCCCGCTCCGTGGCGCCGATGGCGAGGTGTACGCCATGGCGCAGGGCAGTGTGGTGGTCAGCGGCTTCGGCGTCAGCGGCCGCGACGGTTCGCGCGTCAGCGTAAATGTGCCCAGCGGCGGTCGCGTGCCCAATGGCGCCAGCGTCGAGCGCGAAGTACGCACCAGCTTCGGCAGCACGCCCTGGGTGATGCTGAATCTGAACACACCGGATTTCACCACGGCCGCGCGCCTGAGCGCCGGCATCAATACGCTGCTGGGTCCCGACACTGCGCAGGCCATCGATGCCGTTTCGGTGCGCGTGGCCGCGCCGGCCGACACCACGCAGCGCATCAGCTTTCTCTCCACGTTGCAGGAGCTGGAGATCCAGCCCGGCGACGCGCCGGCACGGGTCATCATCAATTCACGCACCGGTACCGTGGTGATCGGTTCGCGTGTACGGGTGACGCCGGCCGCGGTGGCGCATGGCTCACTGTCGGTGACCATCAAGGAAAACAGCGATGTCAGTCAGCCGAATCCGTTCGGGCGCGGCGATACCGTGGTGACGCCGAACAGCACCATCTCGATCGATCAGCCGCAGGCGCGCATGTTCGTGTTCGACGCCGGCGTCGATCTGGACCAGATCGTGCGTGCGGTGAATCAGGTGGGCGCTGCGCCCGGCGACCTGGTGGCCATACTAGAGGCTCTCAAGCAAGCTGGCGCGCTGCGCGCCGAATTGCTGGTGATCTGAATGGCCATACCGGCGCTGGAGCCCAGCAGTTATGCCGACTTCGGCGCACTGACGACGCTGAAGGCCGCGGCGCGCGACAAGGATGCGGCGGCGCTGCGCGAGACCGCACGCCAGTTCGAAAGCCTGTTCACGCGCATGCTGCTGAAGAGCATGCGCGAGGCCAGCCTGGGTGAGGGCATGGGCGAGAGCGAACAGACGCAGTTTTACCAGGACATGTACGACCAGCAGCTGGCGGTCGAACTGTCGCGTGGCGATGGCATCGGCCTGGCGCAGAAGCTGGTGGAGCAATTGACGCGCGCTGGCGCGGTGCAGAGTGCCGCACCCGATGCAGCCGACAGCACTGGCGACACCGACAAGACGACCTTCATCAACCGGATTCGTCCTGCCGCCGAACAGGCCGCCGCGCGTCTGGGTGTGGCCACCGAGAGCGTGATCGCGCAGGCCGCGCTGGAAACCGGCTGGGGCCGTCACATGCCCGCGGATGCCCGCGGCAGCAGCAATAATCTGTTCGGCATCAAGGCCACTGGCTGGGATGGCGCGCAGGTAAATTCCCGTACACTTGAATACGACGACGGCGCCATGCGCGCGCTGTCGCAACCCTTCCGCAGTTATGCCAGTGCCGAGGATGGCATGCGCGACTACGTGTCGTTGCTGTCGCAGAACAGTCGTTATGCCGGCGCATTGAACACCGGCAACGATGTGGGCGCCTTTGCCGACGCGTTGCAGCGCGGCGGTTATGCCACCGACCCGGATTATGCGGCGAAACTGCGTACCACCGCGGCATCGGTGCGAGCACTGCTCGATGCATCACTCAAGTCCGGTGCAGCCGCGCCGATAGTTACCGACAGCGGAAGTGCCTGATGAACGCTGCCGCAGGAATCAACAACCATGGCTGACATGCTGAGCACCGGCGTTTCGGGCCTGCTGGCTTTCCAGCGCGCACTCGACACTACCGGTCATAACATCGCCAATGCCAGCACCGAGGGCTACAGCCGCCAGCTGGTGAATCTGGCCAGCCGCACACCGGATGCCTATGGCAATGGCTGGGTGGGCACCGGCGTCGATGTCAGCACCGTGCGTCGCATGTACGACGAGGCGCTGGCAACCCAGCAGCGCAGCGCCAGCAACATGCTGCAGCAGCTGGACACCTACGCTTCCTACGCCGAACGCATCAACAATCTGTTCAGCGACTCCAGCACGGGCCTTTCCAATACGCTGCAGTCCTTCTCCAGCGCCATCGAGACACTGTCGAACTCGCCGGGTTCGGTGACCGCGCGCCAGGTGATGATCAGTCAGGCGCAGACGCTGGTGCAGCGACTCAAGAGCTACAACGACAACCTGGGCGCACTGGATGCGCAGCTGGGCACGCAATTGCGCGGCGAGGCCAGCACTGTCAGCACGCTGGCGCGCAACATCGCCGATCTCAACCAGCAGGTGATTCGCGCGCAGGGCGTGAACCAGCAGCCACCCAATGACCTGCTCGACAAGCGCGACCAATTGATTTCCGAGCTCAGCGGACATATCGGCATCACCACGCTGCAGCAGGACAATGGCGCCATCAACGTATTCATCGGTTCCGGCCAGGCGCTGGTGACCAACGACAAGGCCGCGACGCTGGCGGTGGCGCCGGGCGAATTCGACAACCAGACCCAGCGGCTGATGCTGCAGACTTCGGGCACGCAGATCGATGTGACCTCGGCAGTCAGCGGTGGCACCATCGGTGGCGCGCTGCAGTTCCGCGATGAAATGCTGCAGCCGGCGCTGAATTCGCTGGGCCTGATCGGTGTAACGCTCGGTACACTGGTCAATCAGCAGCAGGCTGACGGACTGGATCTGAGCGGCCAGTTCGGCGACCCGCTGTTTTCGTTGGGCACGGTGCGCAGCCTGGGCTCCACCAGCAACGCGGGCAATGCCTCGCTGTCCGCCACTCGCACCGATCTTTCTGCACTGACCGCCGAGAATGTGCAGTTGCGCTTCGATGGCAGCAACTGGAGCGCCTCCCGTCCCGGCACTGGCGTGGCCGTGCCGATGACAGGCGCGGGTACCGCGGGCAGCCCCTTGGTCGTCGATGGTTTGTCCATCGTGGTCAGCGGTACCGCCCAGACCGGCGACACTTTCCTGGTGCAGCCCACGCACGATGCCATCGCCGGCATGAGCGTGGCGATGACCGATCCGGCCGGCATTGCCGCGGCAGCACCATTGCTGACCTCAGCCGCGGTGGGCAACAGCGGCAACGCCAGCATCAGTACCGGCACCGTGACCAATCCCGGCGCCTGGGTGCGCGGCAGCTACACGCTGAGCTTCACCAGCGCCACGGCCTGGCAGGTGGTCGACGCTTCCAGCACCGTGGTGGCCAGTGGCACCTACACCGCCGGCGCACCGATCAATTTCAATGGCATGCAGGTGGCCGTCAGCGGCGCACCGGCGACCGGCGACAGTTTCACCATCGCCGACAACAGCAACGGCAGCGGCGACAACCGCAACCTGCTGGCCCTGTCGGCGCTGCTGGAGCAGCCGACACTGAATGGCGGCAGCGAATCGCTCTCCGACGCGGTGGGCCGCTTCATCGGCGATGTCGGTGTGAAGACCAATCAGGCGCAGGTGGGTCGCGACGCGCAGAGCGTGGTGCTGGACAACGCCAACCTCGCCATGCAGGACGTCTCCGGCGTCAATCTCGATGAGGAGGCCGCCGCGCTGGTGCGCTATCAGCAGGCCTATCAGGCCGCTGCGCAGGTGATTGCCGCCGCCAATGAAATGTTCGACACCCTGCTCAACGCAACCAGGCGCTGATCATGAGAATTTCCACCGCATCCATGCACCAGACGGCCGTCAGCGCAATGTTGCGGCAGCAGGCTGAGCTGTCGAAGACCCAGGCCCAGGTCGCCAGCGGCAAGCGCGTGCAGACACCGGCCGACGATCCGGTGGCCGCGGTGCAGCTACAGGATCTGTCGCGTCTGCAGGCGCAGCAGCAGCAATTCGACACCAACAGCGTGGCCGCCACCGGCCGGTTGAATCTCGAGGAGCAGTCGCTGGCCGATGCCACCACGCTGCTGCAGCGGGCGCGCGAGCTGGTGCTGCAGGCCAACACGGATACGCTGAGCGACCAGGATCGCCAGTACATCGTGGCCGAGCTGCGCTCACGCATCGGTGAGCTGCAGGGCATTGCAAACCGCAAGGATTCGTCGGGCGACTACCTGTTCAGCGGCTACAAAGCTGATGTCCCAGCCTTCCAGCGCGACGCCGCCGGCGTGATGCGCTACGGCGGCGACAGCGGCGCGCGTCAGGTGCAGGTGGATGCGGCGACCGTGCTTAACGACAGCGATGCCGGCGATCGCGTGTTCGTCAACATTCCATCGGGCAACGGCACCTTCACGGCAGCGGTCAATCCGGCCAACACCGGCAGCGGCATACTGGGCGCGGGCGCGGTGCTGCAGCCGTCGGCGTGGGTGGCAGACACCTATACCGTCAGCTTCACCAGCGCGACCGATTGGGAGGCTACCGACAGTTCCGGCAACACGGTGGCCAACGGCACTTACAGCGCCGGCAGCCCGATCCAGTTCCGCGGCATCCAGATGGATCTGACCGGCACACCAGCCAGCGGCGATACTTTCACGGTGGCGTCCGCCGGCACCACCGATGTGTTCGCTGCGCTCGATGCGCTGGTCAGCGCGCTGGGGCAGGGCAGCACCGGAGATGCCGCGGCGGCCCGGCTGCACAGCGAGCTGAACGCGTCGCTGCAGCAGATCGACCAGTCGCTGGACCATCTGTCCGGCGTGCGTGCCGAGGTGGGCGCGCGCCTCGGATTGCTGGATGACCTGCAATCCACGCGGGAGGACCGGCTGGTCGATATCGCCAGTTCGATGTCGGCGCTCGGCGACCTGGACTACACCGAGGCGGTTGCGCGCATGAACCAGCAGCAGGTCGGCCTGCAGGCGGCGCAGCAGTCCTATGCGGCCATAGCCCGGCTCAGTCTGTTCGATTACCTCTGACGCAGGACTCAGAGTCCGGCCGCGTTGTGACGGACAGCCCAGATCGATGCGGGATTGCCGGATCGCCATAAAGAAACAGATCGCAACGCCGTTACAGCGTTCGAACGGGCACTGGCAGGAAGACCACCAGGACATCCGCCGGTTGGCAAGCCGAGCAACAGAATCGCTAGTTTTCTCAAGGAGCATCTGCAAATGGCACTTACGATCAACACGAACGTGATGTCGCTGAACGCCCAGCGCAACCTCACGACGTCTGCTGGCCAGCTGGCCACTTCGCTGCAGCGCCTGTCTTCGGGCCTGCGCATCAACAGCGCCAAGGACGACGCTGCCGGTCTGGCGATTTCCAACCGCATGACCACCCAGATCAGCGGCCTGAACCAGGCTGTGCGCAACGCCAACGACGGCATCTCGCTGGCCCAGACCAGCGAAGGCGCCCTGCAGGAAGTGACCAACAACCTGCAGCGCATCCGCGAACTGGCGGTGCAGTCGGCCAATGCGACGAATTCGGATGGCGACCGCACCGCGCTGGACCAGGAAGTGCAGCAGCGCCTGGCCGAAATCCAGCGCATTGCCTCGCAGACTTCCTTCAACGGCCGCAAGGTGCTCGACGGCACTTTCGGCAGCGCCAGTTTCCAGGTCGGCGCCAATGTCGGCGAGACGATTTCGGTCGGCCTGAACACCAGCATGAAGACCGACGCCATTGGCGCGGTTGCCGTGGCGCAGGGCACCGTTGCGGTGACGGACGGCGAAGTGGATTCGGCGTTCCATCCGGGTGGTGCGGTCGGCACCCCGGTCGCCGAGACCGCGGTCACTCTGGCCGATGGCGATTTCCTCATCACCGTGGATGGCACCGACTATGAGCTGACGGGCGACCATGAAACCGTCGCGGGCTTCGTGGAATCCATCAACGCCGCCGGTTCCGGCGTGTCGGCCTACCTCAATGATGATGGCCAGATCGTGCTGTCCTCGCTGGAGGACTTCACCATAACGACCGCCAACGATGGCGCGGACCTGGGTATCGCTGCCGGTGACTATGCAGTGGCCGACGATACAGACTTCCTGACGGCTGTGGCTGTCGACACCGCCGCGGCTGCCAACGATGCCATCATGCGCATCGACGCCGCGCTGGACGCGGTCGGTGGTCTGCGCGGCACGTTGGGCGCCATCCAGAACCGCTTCGAGTCGACCATCAACAGCCTGCAGTCGGTGTCCGAGAACCTCTCGGCTTCGCGCAGCCGCATCCTGGACACGGACTTCGCTGCCGAGACGGCCGCGCTGACCCGCGCCCAGATCCTGCAGCAGGCTGGCACGGCGATGGTGGCCCAGGCGAACTCGGCGCCGCAGAACGTGCTGTCGCTGCTGAAGTAAGCCTCGCAGAAGGAGTCTTTCTGGACTGCCTGATGGGGTGATCGATGGCGGGGATCGGCGCAAGCTGATCCCCGCTCTTGCATGGGCCGACGCAAGGGAGGTGGATCATGGGCATGGAAGTGGCGTTCCCAGTGCTGACGCCGTCCGTTGCCGGCGGCAATGCGGTGCGGCAAGCGGCTGCCGCTGCGGCAAGTCCGCGCCGACGTAGATCAGCAATGGCGTGGCCGAACAGATGGAATCCTTCCTGCGCGTGCATGACCATCGTGCACGTCCATGAAAATGCGACCGGTGAACTGGTACGCCAGATTCCCAGCGAGGAGATGGTGCGGATTGCACGCTTTTTGCAACGGATGACCGAGACACCGGCAATTGCCGCCATCGCCTGATCCAGGAATTCCAGGAACCGATTACATGGCAACCAATGGCAGCGGAGTGATCCAGTCACTGGGCATAGGCTCGGGCCTGGACATCAACTCACTGGTTACACAGCTGGTGGAGGCTGAAGGCAC
This sequence comes from Gammaproteobacteria bacterium, assembly GCA_020029535.1. Classification (GTDB taxonomy): domain Bacteria; phylum Pseudomonadota; class Gammaproteobacteria; order Steroidobacterales; family Steroidobacteraceae; genus FEN-1191. Next base: position 11,308 of record JAIBJM010000031.1, read on the forward strand.
ACCCACGAAGAACCGTCTGACGCGGCAGGCCGCATCGGTGGCGACCGAGCTGTCGGCGGTGGGTTCGCTGCGCGGCGCGCTGGCCAGCTTCCAGAGCGCATTGTCCTCGCTGAAAAGCACCGCGAGCTTCGATGTGCTCAGTACCACCTCGGGCGATGAGGACCTGTTCACTGCCACGGCGGACACCAACGCCGTTGCCGGCACTTACGACATCGAAGTGCGGCAGCTGGCCCAAGGCGACCAGCTGGTGTCGAATCCATTCACCGGCGGTGCCACCGCTGCGGTGGGTACCGGCACGCTTACGCTGTCCCTCGGCACCAGCAGTTTTGCGGTGGACATCACGGATTCGAACCACACACTGGCCGGCATCCGTGATGCCATCAACTCGGCCAGCGACAATCCGGGTATCCGGGCCACGCTGATATATGGGCAGACTGGCGCGCAGCTGGTACTGAGTTCCAGCAACACCGGCGCCGCCAATACCATCCGCGTCAGCGCCAGTGGTGGCGACGGCGGACTGGCGCAGCTGGCCCATGACGGTACGCCCGATGTGAACTACAGCATCAAGCAGACGGCACAGGATGCCATCGTGTTCATCGCCGGCGTGGAGCATCACAGCGCCAGCAATGTGGTCGATGGCGCCATCGATGGCGTGGCCATCACGCTGAACAAGGCCAACCCCGGCAGCACCGAGCTGCTGACGGTGGCCGCCGACAGCGCGGCCGTCAAGGCCAATGTGCAGAAGTTCGTCAACGTATACAACAGCATGCGCGGCACGCTGGCCGCCCTGTCGTCCTATGATGCGACGACCAAGACTGCCGGTCCCATGCTTGGTGATGTGCTGCTCAATGGCATCGACGCCCAGTTGCGCCAGCTCACCACCGGCGCGGTCGGCGGCGTGGGTGGCGCATACACCTCGCTGGCCGCCATCGGCATCACCACCGATACCGACGGCAAGCTGGTGATCGACGACAGCAAGCTGCAGAAGGCGCTGGATGGCAATCGCGGCGCGGTGGCCAATCTGTTCGGTGGCGACAACGGCATTGCCAGACGGCTCGATGCCGCGCTGACGGCGCAACTGGGCAGCAGCGGTTCGATCACGGCGCGCGACAAAAGCCTGCAGCAGTCGCAGGAGCGGATCGAGGACGACCAGCAGCGCCTGGAGGCGCATCTGGAAGTGGTCCAGCAGCGCTATCTGACGCAGTTCAATGCGCTGGATTCGCTGATGGCGCAGCTCAACTCGACCTCCAGTTACCTGACGCAGCAGCTGGAAAGCATCAGCGAGCTCGGTAAGTCCTGATCGGATCCGGTCCGGCTAAAGTCAGGCTGATTCCGGCCGTTACGCTCAGCAGGACAGTGCGGAGCAGTGGACGATGTCAGCGTATACCGGTAACAAACTGGCGGCCTACAGCAGCGTGGCCACGCATGGCGGCGTGGCGGCCGGCGATCCACACCGCCTGGTGCTGATGCTGATCGATGGCGCGCTGGAGCGGTTGGCGATGGCGCGCGGCTGTCTGGAGCGCGGCGATATCGCGCAGAAGGCCGCGCTGCTGCAGCGTACCGTCAGTATCATCGCTGAATTGCGCGCCAGCCTGGATCTGTCGCGCGGCGGTGCGCTGGCCACCAATCTCGACGATCTGTACGACTACATGGAACGCCAGCTGGTGCGCGCCAACAGCGAGAACCGCAGCGCCGGACTCGATGAAGTCAGCGGCCTGTTGAACGAGATCCGCAGCGCCTGGGCGGCAGTGCCGCTGGCTTTGCGCAACAGCGCGGCGCGCCAGCTTTAGCTCGGCTATCATCGGCCAGCCATGTACGAAGGCATCGACACCGTCGTTCTTCACAACGAGCTGGCCTGCCACGGCACCATGCCGCTGGAGTGGGAGCCGCTGGATACGGCGCCCGATCAGTTCCGGCTGAGCGGAATGGAAGAGGGCAACCTGCTGCTGCTACAGGCCTGCGTGGCTGTCGAAGAGCACCCGGTGCGTGAGAAGAACGAAGAGATGACACCGCTGGCCAGCGAGCTGGCGCGTCTGGACTTCAAGCTCAACCTAGTGGTGCAGCTGCTCGGCACGCTGGTGGCCACGCGCAGTGCCGCTGCGCCAATACCACTGCGCTTCAATGCCACCGGCGCTTCCTGGCAGCTGCGTGGCGCGCCGCCCATACGCGGAGCCAAGGGCATTTTCAAGGTCCAGCTGCGCAGTTCGCAGCCGCAGACGTTGAACCTGTTCTCGGAAATCACCGCGGTGGACGAAAAGCAGGTCAGTGCGCGCTTTCTGCAGCTTCCCGAAGCGGTGAGCGAGCTGATACAGCGGCTGTGCTTCCTGCAGCATCGCAAGCAAGTGGCCGGCGCGCGCAAATCCCGCAACTCGTGATCCGCTGAACATTTGACGCCAGCCAGAGTGTGAAGCAGTGCCGGCGTTTTCCATAACGTCCCACTAGCCTGTCATCTAGCGCCGACAGTAACGTCGGACCAGGGGATGACGATGACGAACGCAGTTGCGACCGACGGCCTTGCGACCTCCAGTTCCGCAGCCCCGTTCCGCACTGCCGATGTCGTGTTACCCACCGGCAACTCGCTGGGCATCCGTCGCCTGAACCGGCAGATCCAGCAGGTGGCGCCGTTCTCCAGCAATGTGTTGATCCTCGGCGAGTCGGGCACCGGCAAGGAAGTGGTGGCTCGCGCCATCCACAATGCTTCGAGCCGCGCCCACAAGCCCTTTGTGCCGATCAACTGCGGCGCGATTCCGGCCGAACTGCTCGAGAGCGAGTTGTTCGGACACGAGAAGGGTGCCTTCACCGGCGCGCTGAATGCACGCAAGGGACGGTTCGAACTGGCCGAGGGTGGCACGATCTTCCTCGACGAAATCGGCGACATGAATCCGACCATGCAGGTCAAGCTGCTGCGCGTGCTGCAGGAACGCTGCTTCGAGCGCGTCGGCAGCTCGGTAACGCAACGCTGCGACGTGCGCATCATCGCCGCCACGCACCGCAATCTCGAGGATTCGATTGCCCGCGGCACCTTCCGCGAAGATCTCTATTACCGGCTCAACGTGGTGCCTGTGGAAATGCCACCGCTCCGTGAGCGCTGCGAAGACCTGCCGCTGCTGATTGCATCGCTGTCGGTGCGCATCAGCGAGACGCATGGCATGCCGATCCACTTCGAAGCCGAGACCGTCCATGCGCTGCGCCAGCACCGCTGGCCCGGCAATGTGCGCGAGCTGGCCAATCTGATTGAACGCCTGGCCATCCAGTGTGGTGGCGAACCGATCCGCATCGATGACCTGCCGCCGCGCTACCAGCCGGCCGACTGGACGCCGGTGCTACGTGATGAAATCGAACCGGTGACGATGCAGCCGGAGCTGGTCGAAGTGCCGGTGGCAATCAGCACTGTTGACGACAGCATGGCCGAGCGCGCTGCGTTGCTGGAGCCGGTGCCGGCCGAAGCCGGCGTCGAGCTGACTGCGGCGGGCATGGATCTGCGTGCCTATCTCGAGAATCTCGAGCGCTCTCTGATCAGCAAGGCGCTTGCCATCACCGGAGGTACGGTGGCGCACGCTGCGACACTGCTGGGACTGCGTCGCACGACGCTGGTCGAGAAGCTGCGCAAGTACGGCTTGCAGAGCGCCACTTACGCCTGATTGGTATTTCCCGTCGCGACGGGAAATTGGCGGCCGCATCCCGGCAAATCCCCGCCGCTGAGACGCACATCACACCAACCGGCCCGGCACGCTAATTGCTTTGTACCTGTCAGGTAATGATTGCCGCAGGTTTTCGATGCAAGCTCTGAACGGTTCCGAACTGCAACGCAACGCCGCCGATCCGGTCGCGGCAGCTGTCGCGACGCGTCAGTTGCTGCAGCTGGCGCAGCGTGTGGCGGCCAGCGACTGCACAGTGTTGCTGGCCGGTGAATCCGGCACCGGCAAGGAAGTGCTGGCCCGCTTCATCCATCGCCATTCGCCCCGGCGCAGCGAACCCTTCGTGGCCGTCAACTGCGCCGCGATTCCGGAACAGATGTTGGAAGCCATGTTGTTCGGCTGGGAGCGTGGTTCGTTCACCGGCGCGCATGCCGCCCATGCCGGCAAATTCGAACAGGCCCAGGGCGGCACGCTGCTGCTGGACGAAGTCACCGAGATGTCGCCGCTCCTGCAGGCCAAGCTGCTGCGCGTGCTGCAGGAACATGAAGTGGAGCGCCTGGGCGCCCTTCGCGCCACGCCGCTGGATGTACGCGTCATCGCCACCACCAACCGGCGGCTGCGCGAGGAAGTCGCGGCCGGCCGCTTCCGCGAAGATCTGTACTACCGCATCAATGTATTTCCGTTGCACCTGGAACCGCTGCGCGCGCGCACCGAGGACGTGCTGCCGCTGGCCATGCGCATGCTGGTCAATCACGGCCGGCAGGGCGCCAGGCTCCCGGCACTGAGCGCCGATGCCGCGCAGCACCTGCTGACGCATGGCTGGCCCGGCAATGTGCGCGAACTGGAGAACGTCATGCAGCGTGCACTGGTGCTCTGCGACGGCGAGTTGATCGAGCCGCGCCATATCACCTTTGAAGTAGCGCCAGCGCAGCCCGCGCGCCCGGCGAACCCGCTGCCGGTCGCCGACAGCGATGAACTGGCGGAGCGGCTGATGGAAACCGAAACGCGCCTGATTCTTGAAGCCCTGCAGCGCGGCGGCAGCAGCCGCACGCGCATCGCCGAGAAGCTGGGCATCAGCCCGCGCACGCTGCGCTACAAGATTGCGCGCATGCGCGCCGCCGGCGTCAATATGGATTCCGCAGTCGGGAGCGCCGCATGAGCCAGATGCAGATTGACGCAGTGCTGGCGCAGATCCGCAGTGTCGCGGCCAGCGGCGGTATCGCCAAGCCGAACGCCACCCCGAATGCTGGTGCGCCGGTGAACGGTCCCGGTTTCGGCGACCTGTTCAAACAGAGCCTGAACGCCGTCAACCAGAATCAGCAGTCGGCGTCCGCGCTGGCCACGGCCTATGAGCGCGGCGCGCCCGGCGTTGATCTGGCCACGGTGATGCTGGAATCGCAGAAGGCCTCGGTGTCGTTCCGCGCCTTGACCGAAGTGCGCAACCGTCTGGTCAGCGCCTATCAAGACATCATGAACATGCCCATCTGAGCATGCAGGACTGAAGACTCATTCTTATGGCTAACAATCAGAATTTTGCGCTGACCAATGCGCCGGCGATGAACTTCCGGCCTCTGCTGCTGCTGATCGGCATTGCCGTCGCGGTGGCCGCCGGTGTTGCAGTGATGTTGTGGTGGCGCGGACCGAGCTGGTCGATGCTGTACGGCAACCTGTCGGCGGCCGACGCCAGCCAGGTGGCGCAGGCACTGCAGGCCACCGGCATCGAGTACAAGCTCAATGACGCCAGCGGCGCCATCATGGTGCCGGCCGAAAAGATCCACGAGGCGCGCTTGCAGCTGGCCTCGCAGGGTCTGCCTGAGGGTGGTTCCGGCATCGACCTGATCAGCAAGGAAAGCGGTCTCGGTGTCAGCCAGTTCATGGAGACGGCGCGTTACCAGTACGCGCTGGAAACCGAGCTGGGCCGTACCATCTCGACGCTGCGCGGTGTGGAAGCTGCGCGCGTGCACCTGGCGATACCGCAGCAGTCGGCCTTCGTGCGCGACCGGCGTCCGGCCACCGCATCGGTGCTGGTGCGTCTCAAACCCAATTCGCGGCTGGAATCCGAACAGGTGCAGTCCATCGTGCACCTGCTGGCCTCCAGCATTCCCGAACTCGATTCGAAGCAGGTCACCGTGGTCGATCAGCAGGGACGCCTGCTGTCGTCACCGGAATCCGGCACCGCCGCCGCCAGCGAACAGTTCGACGCTGCGCATCGCATCGAAGACGTATACGTGCAGCGCGTCGAGCAGCTGCTGATTCCGCTGGTGGGCGCCGGCCGCGTGCGTGCCCAGGTGGCCGTGGATCTGGAAGCCGGTTCCACTGAACAAACGCGCGAGCAGTACGTGCCCAACAGCGCCATTGTGCGCAGCGAACAGACTTCCGAGGAAATCAGCGCCGCCAAACAACAGGCTGCTAACGGTGGCGTGCCGGGCTCGCTGAGCAATCAGCCACCCACCGGCGGCACCGTGGCGCAGACCGCGCCTGCTCAACCTGCCGGACCGGCCACTGCCGCGACTGCTGCTGCTGCGCAGGCCGTGCTGGCGGTCACACCCGAGAATTCCTCGCGCCAGGCCACCCGCAACTTCGAGATCGATCGCACGCTGAGCTACAGCAAGCAGCCGGGCGGACGCATCAAGCGCGTCACCGTGGCGGTGCTGCTCGACAATGCACGCAGCACCGCTGCCGACGGCAAGGAAACCAGCGCGCCATTGAGTGCCGCGCAGATCGATGACATCACCCGGCTGGTCAAGAGCTCGGTGGGCTTTGATGAAACCCGCGGCGACTCCGTCAGTGTGGTCAATGCGCCGTTCCGCACAGACCTGCAGACACTGGAACCCGAGGCCGTACCGATCTGGCAGCGCCCGTGGATACAGGATGTGGTGCGGCTGGCGCTGGGCGCGCTGCTGCTGCTGGCGCTGGCACTGGGTGTGCTGCGTCCGCTGATCCGCAATCTCACTGCGCAGACGGCGCGACCGGCGCTGGCTGGTGCGGTGCCCGCTGAAGGCGAGGTGCTGCCCGGTGTGCCGGCGCCGCTGGCCTTCGAACAGCAGATCGTGCAAGCCAGGAATCTGGTGGCGCAGGATCCCAAACGCGTGGCGCAAGTGGTCAAGACCTGGGTGGGTGATCGATGAGTGAAGTTGCCGCAGCCGCCGGTCGTCCCGGTGTTGAACAAGCCGCCATCCTGCTGCTGACGCTGGGCGAGCAGGACGCCGCGCAGGTGCTGAAGCACCTGGGCGCGCGCGATGTGCAGCGCGTCGGCGCCGCCATGGCGCAGCTGTCCGGTATCTCGCGCGAGGAGGTCAGCACCGTACTCGGCGATTTCGCCACCTCGGTGGACAAGCAGACTTCATTCGGCGTGGATTCCGACGACTATGTGCGCAAGGTGATGCTGGAGGCGTTGGGCGCCGACAAGGGCAACACCGTCATCGATCGCATCCTGCGCGGCCGCAGTACGCGCGGGCTCGAAAGCCTGAAATGGATGGAGCCGAAGGCGGTGGCCGATCTGCTGCGGCACGAACATCCGCAGGTCATCGCCATCGTGCTGTCGTATCTGGATGCCGACCAGTCGGCGCTGGTGCTGGCGCTGCTGCCCGACGCCATGCGTCCCGACATCGTGCTGCGCATCGCCACGCTGGATGGCGTGCATCCGGCGGCACTGAATGAACTGGACGAAGCGCTGGAGAAGCAGATTCTGGGTGCCGGCAGCAGCAAGTCGGCATCTTTCGGTGGTCCCAAGGCCGCCGCCGACATTCTCAACCTGCTCGGTCCCGCCACCGAAGGCGGCATCATCGAAGAGATCAACAAGGCCGATGCGCTGCTCGGACAGCAGCTGCAGGACCTGATGTTCATCTTCGACGATCTGATGAAGGTGGACGATCGCGGCATGCAGGAATTGCTGCGCGAGGTGCCCGGCGACCGGTTGATCGTGGCCATCAAGGCCGCCAGCGAAGATCTGAAGCAGAAATTCTTCAAGAACATGTCCGAGCGCGCCGCGCAGATGCTGAAGGACGATCTGGAAGCCAAGGGCCCGATCAAGCTCAGCGAAGTCGAGGCCGCGCAGAAAGAGATCATCGTCACCGCGCGCAAGATGGCCGAGGAAGGCCGTCTGAATCTGGGCGGTGGCAAGGGCGGTGACGAGTATGTCTGAGGCCGCCACCATACTGCCGTGGGCGCCGCCGCCGGTGGACGGCCCGGTGATCGGCCGGCGTCGTGTCGAGGATCTGCAGGCGCTGGAGCGCGAAGCCTGGAACAACGGCTTTGCGCAGGGCCAGCAGGCCGGCGTGGTCGCCGCGAAGAATGAGCAACGCCAGCTGCACGATGCGCTGGCCGCGCGCGTGCAACATCTGGATACCGTGCTCGACAGTCTGGCGCGCCCGCTGCAGCAGCTGGACGAGACCGTGCATGAACAACTGGTGACGCTGGCCGCGGCCATCGCACGCCAGGTGATACGCCGTGAACTGAAGCTGCAACCCGAACAGATCATTGCCGTGGTGCGCGAAACCGTTGCACTGCTGCCGGTGGCCAGCCGCGAGGTGCGCGTGCACCTGCATCCCGAGGATGCGGCGCTGCTGCGCGCACGACTCAGCGAGCCGGGCTCGGAACGGGCCTGGACGCTGGTGGACGATCCGGTGCTGGGCCGCGGCGGCTGCCGCGTGGTCAGCGAGAATTCCACCATCGATGCGCGTATCGAACAGCGCATCGGTACCGCAGTGGCTGCCATCTTCGGCGACGAGCGCGCCGTGGAGGTGCCGCGATGAATGCCATCAGGCAGGCGGTGCAGACGCGCTGGGCCAATGCACTGCAGGCTGACGCCGAACGCGCGCTGGCCGCGCCTGCGCCCGCGGTGGCCGGACGCCTGACACGCATGGTGGGCCTGACTCTGGAAGCGGCGGGCTGCCAGGCGGCGGTCGGCGACCGCTGCGAGATCGTCACCACCGACAACCAGCATGTGGATGCCGAAGTGGTGGGCTTCGCCGGCGAGCGGCTGTTCCTGATGCCCACCGGCGACATTCACGGCCTGAAGCCCGACGCACGCGTGCTGCCGCGCCGTGGCGCCGGCTCCGTGGCGGTGGGACCGAAAATGCTGGGCCGGGTCATCGATGGCGCCGGGCGTCCGCTGGACGGCCTGGGTCCCATGGAAACCACGGCGCATGTGCGGCTGGTGGCACCCCCGATCAATCCGCTGGCGCGCCAGCCCATCAGCGAACCGCTGGATGTGGGCGTGCGCGCCATCAATGGCCTGCTGACCGTGGGTCGCGGCCAGCGCATCGGCCTGTTCGCCGGGAGCGGCGTGGGCAAGAGCGTGCTGCTGGGCATGATGGCGCGCTACACCTCGGCCGATGTGATCGTGGTGGGCCTGATCGGCGAGCGCGGTCGCGAAGTGAAGGAATTCATCGAACGCATCCTCGGTCCGGCCGGTCTGGCGCGTTCCGTGGTGATTGCCACGCCGGCCGACTATCCGCCGCTGATGCGGCTGCACGGCGCCTGGCTGGCCACTTCGGTGGCCGAGTATTTCCGCGACCAGGGCGCCAATGTGCTGCTGCTGATGGATTCGCTGACGCGCTTTGCGCAGGCGCAGCGCGAGATCGGCCTGGCCATCGGCGAAGCACCGGCCACCAAGGGTTATCCGCCCTCGGTGTTCGCACGGCTCCCGCAGCTGGTGGAACGTGCCGGCAATGGCGAGCGCGGTGGCGGCTCGATCACCGGCTTTTACACCGTGCTGGTGGAGGGCGACGATCAGAACGATCCGATCGCCGACTCGGCGCGCGCGATTCTCGACGGACACATTGTATTGGCGCGACGCATCGCCGACGGCGGCCGATATCCGGCCATCGACATCGATGCCTCCATCAGCCGCGTGATGCATGACATTGCACCACCCGCGCAGCTGCAGCTGGCGCGCGCGCTGCGCCAGACCTCGGCCACCTATGAACACAACCGCGACCTGATCGCCATCGGTGCCTATCACCGCGGCAGCGACCCACGCATCGATGCGGCCATTGCGCGCTGGCCGCAGATCGAGGCCTATCTGCGCCAGGACATGCATGAGCGGGTGAACATCGCCGACAGCGTGGCGCAGCTGCGGCAGGTAATCGGCGAGGCAGCTGACCAATGAAACGGGCACAACGACTGGAACCGGTGCGGGACATTGCCCACGAGGCCGAACGCGATTGCGCGGTGCGCGTCGTGGGTGTCGAGCGGCGACTGGCCGAGGCCGAACAGCGTTGCCAGGAACTGCGGCGCTATCACGCCGAATATCAGCAATCGTTGCAGCTGCGCGGCAGGGAAGGGTTCGACGTCCGGAGCCTGCGCGAGTACCAGGTCTTCCTGGCGCGGCTGACCGGCGCCATCGAGGCGCAGCAGTTGCTGATCACGCAGCTGCAGGCCGACTGCGAACGCGAGCGCGGCCTGCTGCGCGGCGCGATGACGCGCCACAAGGCGCTCAGCAAAGTCATTGAACGTGTGCGCAGCGACGAACGCCAGCAGGAAGATCGGCGCATGCAACGCGAATCGGATGAACGCGCGCAGACGCGCAGACAGGTGCAATGATGACCACAGTAGCCAGCTTCAGCGGCGTCGCCGCCTTTACCGCAACCGCCTGTCCGGCCGATCCGGCCGCGGCCGGTGCGTTGCCCGGCGATATTGCGCAGGTGCTGTTCGATGGCGCCGCGCCGCCGTTCCTGCAGCTGCTGCAGGGTGGTGGCGTTGCGCAGCCGGCGCCGGCGCCGGCACCGGCGGTTGAGGTCGCGGCCGCGGCCAATCCCGCCAGCGAAGCGCTGCTGGAAGCCGCGCCGACTGACAGCGCACGCCCCGCGCCGCGTCGCGCGCGCGCAGCCGTCACCGATGAACCAACCGATGGCGCCGGGATGCTGGCGCTGCTGACGGCCAGCGCCGTGACCACGCCGGTCAGTCCGGCCGCGCCGGCTGAGGCGCTTGCCGCTGCAACCGTCGTAACGGCCGCGACCACGCCGGCGCTGGCGCCGAAGCAGGATGCCGCTGTCGATGCGGCCGCCGAAGATGGCAGCCCCGCAGTGGCCAATGGATCGATGTGGTCCGAGCTGCTGGAAGGCGAGAGCGGTGCCGCCACGTCCGAACAGCGCGAGCGTACGCCGCGTTTCACGCTGCCCGCAGCAATCACCCGCAGCAATGCGGCGCCTGAAGGCAATGCACTGGCCACCAGTTTCAATGTCATCACGCGCGCGATGGCGCAGCCTGCTGTTGAACGCACCGTCAACGTGCCGATGCATTCGGCGCAGTGGCCGCAGGCCGTAGCCACCGAAGTGCGCTGGTGCCTGGACAATGCCGTGCAGAGCGCCACGCTGCGCATCACGCCTGAGCATTTGGGACCGGTGGAAATCCACCTCGAAATCAATGATTCGCAGGTCAATGTGAATTTCGGCGCTGCGCAGGCCGACACCCGTGCGGCGCTGGAACAGGCGTTGCCGAAACTGCGTGAAATGATGGCGGGGGCCGGCCTGTCGCTGGGCGAGGCCAGCGTGCAGCAGCAGATGCGACGTGAGTCACAGGATCGGCCGACGCCATCGGCCAGCGGCTTCACTGCCGAGCCGCAGAGCGCCGCACCGCAGCGGCTGGTGGCACTGGGACTGATCGACGAATACGTATGAGCAGCATGTCGCTGTCGAAAAACCGACTGGCATGCAGCTTGCTTTGATCACGGACAACTTATTTCAGGAATACGACGATGGCCAATGACAAAAATCCGGCAGCTCAGGCGCCCCCAAAAAAGAAGGGCAAGCTGCTGTGGATCATTCTCGCGGTGGTGCTGCTGGGCGGCGGTGGCGCCGGCGCCTGGATGTTCATGCGTCCCAAGCCCGCCGAAGGCGAGGCCGCGGCCGCCGGACATGCCGCTGCGCCGCGCGCGGCGGCCCAGTACTACAAGTTCGATCCGGCCTTCGTGGTCAACTTCGGCGGTGAAGGCAACAGCCGCTATCTGCAGGTCACCGTCGAGGCCATGAGCCGCGAAGCGATGACGCTGGAAGTCATCAAGTCCAACGAACCCGCGATCCGCAACGATCTGGTACTGCTGTACTCCAGTCAGCAGTACGAATCGCTGGTGAGCGCCACCGGCAAGGAACAGTTGCGTCAGGGCACGCTGGAAGCCATCCGCAAGGTGGTCGCCGCCGAGGGCGCCAAACCCGAGGCCGTCGAAGCCGTGTACTTCACCAGCTTCGTGATCCAGTAATGAACGAGGTCCTCAACCAGGAAGAAATTGATGCCCTGCTGAAGGGTGTCAATGAGGGCGCCGTTCCCATCACCGGTGCTGAAGACGCGCCGGTTGCCGGCGATGCACAACTCTTCGACCTGGCGAGGCAGGGCGCGGGCCTCACCGGTCTGCCGGCGCTCGACATGGTCAATGAACGCCTGGTGCGCCAGCTGACCGCCGATCTTGGCAGCATGCTGAGACGCGAGGTCAAGGTGGGCGCTGCGATCTTGCAGCGGCTGCGCCACGCCGACTATGCGCAGGGCCTGCCGGCGCCGGCCAGCCTGAATCTGGTGCGGCTCAATCCGCTGCGCGGCACCGCGCTGCTGGTACTGGATGCCCCGCTGGTGCATGCGCTGGTCGACAGCTTCTTCGGCGGCAATGGCCGCACTGCCGCTGCGGCGACGCGTGAGTTCACGCGCACCGAAACGCGCGTGGTGCAGATGGTGCTGGCGAAGTTCTACGCTGCACTGAAGAGTGCCTGGGCCTCGCTGCTGCCGCTGGAAGTGGAAGCACTGCGCAGCGAAAACAATCCGGCTTTTGCCGGCATTGCCGCCGCCGCCGAACAGGTGCTGGCGATGTCGTATCGCATCGACATCGACGGTTCCGGTGGCGTGCTGCAGCTGGCGCTGCCCTATGCGGCGCTGGAGCCGCTGCGCGAGCGTCTGCACGGCTCCGGCAACGAGCAGCCGGCGCCCGATCCGCGCTGGCTGCTGAATCTGCGCGAGGAAATCGAAGACGCCGAGGTCGAACTGGTGCCGGTGGTCGGCCGCGCCAGCCTGACGGTCGGCAAACTGGTCGATCTGCAGCCGGGTGATGTGATTCCCTGCGATTTCGATGGACAGGTCACCGTGTATGCCGAGGGTGTGCCGCTGCTGCGCGGTACCTATGGCGCATCGCGCGGCCTGCAGGCCGTCAAGATTGCCACGCGTCTGTCGACGCGCCGCGCCGTCTGAAACAAGCATTCAATAGAGAGTACTGCCATGAACGCCGAAGCCGCCGTTACGCAAGCTGCCACTCCACAGGCCGCCACCTTCAGCAATCTGCAGGCCGAGCCGCAGTCCGCTGCCAGTGCCCGCGACATCAACCTGGATGTGGTGCTGGACATTCCGGTGACGCTGTCGCTGGAAGTGGGGCGCAGCCGCATCAGCATCCGCAACCTGCTGCAGCTGAATCAGGGTTCGGTGGTTGAACTGGACCGCGCCACCACCGATCCGTTTGACGTGTATGTCAACGGTACGCTGGTGGCTCACGCTGAAGTGGTGGTGGTCAACGAGAAGTTCGGCATACGCCTAACTGATGTCATCAGTCCGGCGGAGCGGATCCGCAAGCTCAAGTAGCTGTAGTCGCCCGTGCGCGACCGCGGAGTCGATGCCCCGTTGATTGCTCATGGCGGAGCGCGCCCTGCGGGCGTGCCCTCGCATTGACCGGCGCGCCGCAGACTCAAGGTCTGCGATCGCGCTAATCGGTCAATGCTCGGCGCTCCTCAAATCGCAATCACCGGGGCATCGACTCCGCGGTCGCGCGCAGATCGCAGGTTATCAGCGTGGGACGGTGGTTCGCCGGCGCTTCGGTGCAGACTTGAGGTGCTGGGCGGCGTAGCGATCCAGCAGACTGCGGATCATGCGCTGATAGGGCACTTTCGACCTGGCAGCCTGCTGTTTGAAGAAGTCCACGCTTTCCCTGCTGAGCGACAGCGTTACCTTGATGCCTTCTTCCCGCAGTACCAGCTGGTCGGGCGGGGGCAGGAAATTTTCAACGATCCTCAGCGGGCCCATCGGTTCGTCGGTGTATCGAATGCGTTTCTTCATATAGCTGGACGTCCATCAGGCATGGCAGATTATCACCAGTAAGTACATGTAGCCATACGAAAATATGGTTCCGTCATTTGCCGAGACAATCCAGCGGACTGCGCACGGCACTGGCGCCCTTCTGCATCACGTGGGTGTAGATCTGCGTTGTTGTCACGTCCTTGTGACCCAACTGCTCCTGCACGGTCCGGATGTCGTAGCCATTCTCCAGCAGGTGCGTCGCGAAGCTGTGGCGCATGGTGTGCGGGGTCGCCGGTTTCAGGATTCCTGCCAGGCGCACTGCAGAGCGGAACTGGCGCTGTATCAGGTCGTCCATCAGGTGGTGCCGGCGCCATGCGCCGCTGCGTGGATCGCGCGACGGCCGCGGCATCGGAAATACGTATTGCCAACCGGGCTCGCAAGGCACCGCTGGATATTTCTGCGCCAGCGCGAAGGGCAGTTCCACGCCGCCATAGCCATCGCGCATCGCCGCCTCGTGCAGCACGCGCACCCGTACCAGCTGGTCTTGCAGCGGTGTACGCAGCGATTGGGGCAATACCACCGAGCGATCCCGGCGGCCCTTTGTGTCACGAATGAACAACACCGAGGTTGCCAGGTCCACGTCCTTAACCCGCAGCCGCAAGGCTTCCATGAGCCGGAGCCCGCTGCCGTACAGCAGGCTCACCACCAGCCAGACCTCGCCTTGCAGTTGTGCAAGCACCGCTGCGACTTCTTCCGGCGTCAGCACCACCGGCAGGTGCTCGGAGCGTTTGGCCCGGATAACGTTTTCCAGCCACGGCAGCTCGACATTCAGCACCGTCTTGTAGAGAAAGAGCAGTGCGGCCAGCGCCTGGTTCTGGGTCGACGCCGTGACCCTCCGGACGTTGGCCAGATGAGTCAGGAATGTCTCGACCTCAGGCCCGCCCATCTTCCCGGGATGGCGGCGGCGATGAAACTCGATGAAGCGCCGAACCCATTGCACATATTGCTGTTCGGTTCGGTAGCTGTAATGGCGTACCCGCAATTGTTCGCGTACCTGCAGCAGGAAGCGCGTGAGTGCGGGACTTTCGCCCCGCGGCGAAGGCGTTGACGAGGTGGTGGGCACGTGGTCTAGTCAATGCCAAGACGGGTGCGTGGGCCAGCGGGGTTTATGATGGAAGCGGGTATAAATTGCGCTAATAAACTGCGGCATAACGCCGCCATGGCCGCATTTCGGCGGCCTAAATGTAGTTAGGCGGCACCGACAGCTCATCAGGTTGCGAAGGTACGATGGATATCTCGGATGGTTCCACGCAGAGATTTGCAGTTGGCATCGAGCTGTTTCTCGAGGGGCACGCAGTGACATACAAGGGGTGTTCGTTCTGGAGAGACCACAACGTATCGATCCACATAAATTCGTATTCCGACTGGAACATAGATAGGTCAACGCCAGAAATGGCGAGGGCGAAGATCGCCGAATCGAAACTCGTGGCTTCCGAATTGGCGACCAAGAGCCGCGAGTTTGGGGCGCTCCATAAGACCCTTCCCCACCAGTACCGTTTTTGCTACGACTACGGGAACGGTGCGGTTACTATCGCGAAAGAAATCGATTCAGTTTTCACGTGGGTAGCTACGTGAGTATGCTGCGCGCGCCGGGCAACAAAGCGATGCCCACGCAAAGTGCCGCCTAACCACTGCATGCAGCCGACGCCCCAGTCAGTCATCAAATTTGCATACGCAAATTTGCCGCCTGCCTGGTGCGCGGCTGATGCTGGCTGTTGGGTGTCATGAGATCTCGCGATTGATGGCCGATGCGTGTCCGCGGCCTATGTCTCAGTCGTAAGTACATAAGGAGAATCAAATGAACTATGTGGGTTTGTTGATGCTTGGTGTGTTCGTTGGCACGTTGCTCTGCATAGCCGTTCGGCAAACCACGAATTGGAGCAACTCTGTCAAAGTCGTGGTCGGCCTTCTCGGGGCGGCGCTTTCTGGTGTCGTGTTTACGTTCATAGAGAAGATGAGTGGTGGGTCGCTCGGGGACTCGCTTTTCATGTACCCCGTCGGTCTGGCATGGAGCACGCTATGGCTCTACGTGGACCAAGCAATCCCGAACGTCAAGTCGAGCGACATGAATTTGAAGGCTGTGGGGTGGCTTCACATCGCCGGAATCATTCTTGCGACGGTACTTGTGCTAATGCTCTTGCTATCGGAGGACTTTCGATCATTGCTGCCAAATGACACCCAACAAGCCGTTCAACCCGATCGCGCGTAAGACGCGCCCCGGGTTAACGGCGGCGTTGGGCATAAGAAGGGAGGAAGGATGGAACCGATATTCGACTCTCGCGGACAAGTTATCGCCTGGCTCAATGGTGAAAACATCCATCATCTGAATGGGAAACATGCTGCCGTTGTTAACGGAGCCAACGTTTACGGTCACCGCGGCCAACACTTGGGTGTCTTTGAAAGCGGGTTCTTCCGAGATCATCGAGGGAACGCAGTGGCATTCATGAACGGCGCCAGCGGCGGGCCACTTCTGCCTCTTGCCTCTTTACCGCCTCTTCCTCCGCTTCCAGCTCTGCCACCGCTTCCCGCTTTGCCCTCACTTCCGCCCCTTCCGGGGCTTCCATCGTTGAAGTGGAGCCAGATGGCATGGGCGCAATTTGTCAGCGGCTAAGAGGAAATTTCCAGAATGACTAAGCTAAAAGAAAAAGTCCTTGAGCTGGCTGAGATTGCCAAGGAATGCCCTGAAAACTTGCAGGTGGTTTGCTTTGAGCTGTTGCTCAAACATCATCTCGAATCGATCTCCCCAAGACAGAGCAAGGCCACCGAGCCTCCGGCTCAGGCGCCAGCAACGGCTTCGGTGCCGCCAACTCCACCCGAGGATGACAAGAAACGTCCGATAGAAGAGGTAGTGAAGGGGCAGGACGATATCGCGGAGGCGGACCTGCACATCAAGACTCGGCATTTCATGAAGAAGTGCGGCGTCTCAATCGATCAACTCAACAACCTGTTCTATAAAGACGATGGAAATATCGCGCCTCTTTACGAGGATCTGAAGACAACTCGTATGGCCGAAGGCCAGATTCGTATCGCCTTACTTCAGGCGCTGCGAAGTGCGATGTCTAATGGAGAGTTTCAAGCATCAGTGGATGACATTCGGGCAGAAGCGAACGCTCGGAAGTGCTATGACAAGAGTAATTTCGCTGCCAATTTCAACAACAACGCCGGGCTGTTCGATTTCGAGAAATACGAGAAGTCGATGACAACGGTGAAGCTCTCCGAAGACGGCAGGAAAGAGCTTGCTGAGGTCATCAAAGAATTGCAGTAAAACCCATGGATTCCTTGCTTCAAACGCTCCAAGAAGATTTGAAGGTCTTTCGACGCGCATTGCGAGCCGAGACAAATCCTCGGGTCGCGAAGAAATCGCTGCGACAAGAAGCAGAGCGATTGGGCCGCCAATGGTTTAACACTATCGAACCCGAGCTTCAGCGGAGGCGCGTGTTCTCCGTGGAACTGCTCAAGAAATACTCTTCCGGCTTCGAGCGACTAATCAAACTGAGTGCGCCGAACAATCTCAGCACAAGCTACCTTGAGACAGTTGAGGCACTAGCAAAGCCAATTCGCACTGAGCTAATTCTACCGCTCCAGGTGAATTCGGCCGTTACGCCACCGCCAACTGTTTTCGAGTCATTTGTCGCGAGTTTGAAGGATCCAGAGGAGAGCGCCTATTTTCAGGAAGCCATTGATTGTGCGAAGCACGGTTTCCTAAGAGCCGCGGCGGTCATGGCATGGTGCGCAGCCATAGACAGAATTCACCAGAAGATCGAGAAGGTCGGTTTCTCTTCCTTCAATGTAACGTCCGCGCAGATGGCGAGTCAGCAAAAGGGGCGCTTCAAGCGCTTCAACCAGACTCAAAGCGTCACCAGCTTGAGCGAGTTGCGAGAGGTGTTCGACACGCTCGTGCTCTGGATAATCGAAGGTATGGGGCTCATCGACTCGAATCAGCACACGAGGTTACGGAGTTGCTTCGAAATGCGATGTCACTGCGCGCATCCTGGAGAGGCGCCTATCACTGAATACAATCTCATGTCGTTGTTCTCCGATATTCAACAGATCGTCCTTGAGAATCCGAAGTTCGCAGTGTGAACGCGTCACCGCCCAACAAATGCTTGCAGGCGACGCGCGAAACGCGTGCGCCTGAAGCATGACGTTAGGCGCATGGAGATGCTATCGCTTGGTTCGCTCTTCGTAGGTGGGTGGTCGCTAGCCTGTACCCTCCTGCTCGTTGGCGTAATTGCAACCTGGATATACAGAATTCCGGGGACAACCCTCAGTGACTTCATGCATGGTCCAAAGGGACAGCATGCTCCCCGCCTATTTCACTCTGCCGCAGACGCACTAAGACTCGTCCGTCCAGAAAAGCGTCGACTCATCTACGGGCTTCAGCTTGCGGGAGCATCCATAGCGGCTTTTGCGATCGCGGGCCTATTCTTGGTGAGCTTGGTCTTCCCGGAGGCGAGCAAATGACTGTTGCGGTTGAGCGCCTAACAAATCGTATATGGACTCCTGCCATGGCCGCATTTCGGCGGCCTAAATGTGGTTATGCGTCGGACCGAACCTAGGAGACAGAATGATGGACGCGGATAAGTACAATCGAACAATCTCGCTGCTTTGTCCGACATGTGGATGTACGCAGTTCGCACAGGAGGATGCCGGACCTGAGGGGGTCGTGACCTGCAGCTCCTGCGGCCGAGAGCTTCGGAGAGAAGAACTGATCCGGGAGAATGGCGAGAACATCGCCGAACACGTAAGTGAGATTAAGAAGGAAGTAGTGAAGGATATGGAGAAGGAGCTCAAGAACATGCTTTCCAAGGCATTTAAGGGCAACAAGAATTTTCGAATCCGATGAATATATCCGTTGACCTTGGCGATGTGGTTGCGGCTCTCGCCTTGCTACTGTCCATCTATGCCACAGTTAAAACTATACTGTTCAACGAGCGCCAGAAGTCACTTATCGAAAGCCAAGAAAGGTTGAACAATCTGCTTCTAGAGAAAGAAGCGAACGAATCGAATAACGAAAAGCGGGCTAATCTCGGCGCATCGTTTATCAAGCTCGGAAGCAACAAGCACCGCCTAAAGATATGGAATAAAGGGAGAGCGGTGGCGCGGAATGTGAGCCTGGAGTTCCCCGAAGGTAATGACATCGTTCTGAAGTCGGATCTCGATGAAAAATTCCCGCTCGAGCTATTGGATGTTCATCAGTCTGTTGAGTTGATCGCGTCGGTTCATATGGGAACGAAGCCAAAACTGGCCGTCAGGGTAATCTGGACCGACCAATTCAGCGATCGCAATGAGAAGCTGATCTACCCAACCCTATGAGAGCCTGCATAACAATGCGCTGCAAGCGACGTGGATAGTTCCTTCGGTTTGGTGGACACCCTGATTTAACGATCAGGAGTGCCCAGAAGATGCCAAGACCAGGACCGAGAACGACATACAAATACAGTGAGG
>JAIBJM010000032.1 GCA_020029535.1 Gammaproteobacteria bacterium
CTGACGGCGCAGCGTCAGTGGGTAGCCCGCATCCTTGCAGGCCTGCTCGAGCCGCTCCGGCATCAGCTGCTGTTCGAGGAACTGGTCCGACAGGCCCTGGTCGACGAGCAAGGGCGGCCGGTCGGTCACCGTGGTCAATGCGCGTATCAATTCGCAGGCGTCATGAGCGCGCCAAAGCTCACGATCGGCACCGAGATAGCCGGTGAACGCCTTCTGGCCCCAGGGACAATGCATCGGCGCCGCGATTGGTGCGAAAGCGGAGATGGAGCGATAGCGCTCCGGGTTCTTGAGGCCGATGGTCAGCGCGCCATGCCCGCCCATCGAATGACCGAAAATGCCCTGTCGCCGCGGATCGACAGGAAAATTCTGCTCGACGAGTGCCGGCAGCTCCCGCGTGACGTATGAATACATCCGGTAGTGCCTTGACCAGGGCTCCTCGGTCGCGTCGAGATAGAATCCGGCCCCGACCCCGAAATCCCATGAATCGCTGTCGCCCGGCAGCGGCACGCCGCGCGCGCTCGTGTCCGGCGCAACGAGCGCAATGCCGAGCTCGGCAGCGAGGCGCTGCGCACCCGACTTGATCATGAAGGTCTCTTCGGTGCAGGTGAGTCCGGCGAGATACCAGAGCACGGGTACCCGCTGCTTCTCCGCCTGCGGGGGCAGGTAGACGGCAAACTTCATCGCGCAGCCGGTTTCCTGCGCGTCGTGGCGGTGAAAACTCACGGCGCCGCCGAAGGCGCCGTGGCGGGAGATCAATTCTGGCGCGGCGGTCATCGGGTCTTCTTTTTCCGTGCCTTCGGCTTCTTCTTCGCAGCCGGCGCCGATGCGGGCGCTGCCTTGAACTTCGCCGCTTCCTCGGAGCCGCGCGTCGCGTTGCCCGCGCTGTACGAGTGCTTGCCGGTTCCCGCGAGCTGGCCGCGGTCGACGATGAGGTACTCGCTGCGGATCGGGCGCCGGTCGAAATAGCACTCCAGGATCTCGCGCGTGCCGGCTGCGTATCGCGACTGGGCGGACAGCGAGGAGCCCGAGATATGCGGTGTCATGCCCTCGTGCGGCATCGTGCGCCACGGATGGTTGCGCGGCGGCGGCTGCGGGAACCAGACGTCGCCTGCGTAGCCGGCGAGCTGCCCACTCTTGAGCGCGCGGACGATCGCGTCCCGATCGCAGATCTTGCCCCGCGCCGTATTCACGATGTAGGCGCCCCGCTTCATCTTCGCTATCAGCGCGTCGTTGAACATGCCCTCCGTTTCCGGATGCAGCGGGCAGTTGATCGTTACGACATCGCAGACCCGGACCATCGACTCGACGCTCTGGTGAAACGTCAGCCCAAGCTCCTGCTCCACTGATTCCGGCAGGCGATGCCGGTCGGTGTAATGCAGCTTGACGTCGAACGGCTTCATGCGGCGGAGGACCGCGAGCCCGATGCGGCCCGCGGCGACGGTGCCGACGTTCATGCCTTCAACATCGTACGACCGCTCGACGCAGTCCGCGATGTTCCAGCCCCCTTTCACGACCCAGTCGTGCGACGGGATGTAGTTGCGGACCAGCGACAGGATCATCATCACGACGTGCTCGGAAACGCTGATGCTGTTGCAGTACGTGACTTCAGCGACCGTGATGCCGCGGTTCATCGCCGCCTGCAGGTCCGTATGATCGGACCCGATGCCGGCGGTGACGATCAGCTTCAGCTTCGGCGCCTTCCCGATCAGGTCGGCGGTTGCATACGCGGGCCAGAACGGCTGAGAGATCAGGATTTCGGCATCGACGATTTCTTTTGCGAGGCGGCTTTTCGGACCGTCCTTGTCGGAGGTCACGACCAGTTTGTGACCGCGCGACTCGAGAAACTTGCGCAGTCCCAGCTCGCCCGACACGGAGCCGAGCAGCGCCCCGGGCTTGAAGTCGATCCCCTGCGGTGTCGGCAATGACTGGCCGTCCGGGTAGTGCGTGAGTTTCGGCAGGTCGTCACGCGCATATTTCTTCGGATACCCGGTTACCGGGTCGTCGTACAGCACACAGACTACTTTGCTCATGACTTTTTCCTTAGTTTCAGGCGGCCAGCACGTCCTTCGCCTTCGCGGTAGGCGTGGCAATGGCGTCCATCAATGCGGGATTCAGGCAGTCGTACGGCTCGAGGCGGAATCAGGCCTTATGTCCGGCCGCAGACTACCGTCGATTAACTGTAACGATCAACTTTGAGATGGCGGCCGTTGCCGCCAGGTAACGCGCGCCGCCATGAGTGATCATCGGGTCAGCTATTCCGCGACCGGCAGGCCGCGCGGGATGGCGCCGAAGGCGCTGCCCAGCGTAGCCACGCCCGGCAAGTGCAGCAGCGCCAGCAACTTGTCGAAGAAATGCTCCAGACCCGCCACAATGGCCGTGAACAGGCCATTCTCCGGACGTGCGCCGCTGGCAATCGCGAAGGCCATGGGCGGTGGCAGGGCCTGCCATCACGTCAGCGGCGATGTCGCGACCCCAAACCATCAGCGGGAAAGCCGGCTGCTCGTGTAAAATTTCCCGATGCAGGAGCGCTACGAACCGGCTGCGATCGAACGCAGCGCCCAGGATTACTGGAACCAGCACCAGAGCTTCGCCGCCCGCGAGGACGCGGGTCGCGACAAGTACTACTGCCTGTCGATGTTCCCGTATCCGTCGGGACGTCTGCACATGGGCCATGTGCGCAACTACACCATCGGCGATGTGCTGGCGCGCTTCATGCGTATGCAGGGCCGCAATGTGCTGCAGCCCATGGGCTGGGATGCCTTCGGTCTGCCGGCCGAGAACGCCGCCATGGCCAATGGCGTGCCGCCGGCGCAGTGGACCCGCGACAACATCGCCTACATGAAGAAGCAGCTGCAGGCGCTGGGCTTTGCGCTGGACTGGTCGCGCGAGGTCACCACCTGCGACGCTGGGTATTACCGCTGGAACCAGTGGCTGTTCCTGCGCATGCTCGAGCAGGGCATCGCGTACAAGAAAACCGGCGTGGTCAACTGGGATCCGGTGGACCAGACCGTGCTGGCCAACGAGCAGGTCATCGACGGACGCGGCTGGCGCACCGGCGCGCTGGTCGAGAAACGCGAAATCCCGATGTACTACCTGCGCATCACGGCTTACGCCGAGGAACTGCTGTCGGCGCTGGATGGCCTGACCGGCTGGCCCGAGCGCGTGCGCACCATGCAGGCCAACTGGATCGGCCGCAGCGAAGGCGTGGATGTGGCCTTTCCCTATGCCGCCGACACCGCCGCCGCGCTGGGCGGAGCGGGACAGCTGCGCGTGTTCACCACGCGCGCCGATACCTTGTTTGGCGTCACCTTCGTGGCGGTGTCGGCCGAGCATCCGCTGGCCGCTGCAGCCGCGAAGAACAATGCGAAGCTGTCGGCCTTCGTCGATGAATGCCGGCGCGGCAGCACCATGGAAGCCGACGTGGCCACCGCCGAGAAGCGCGGCATGCCCACCGGGCTCCATGTCACGCATCCGTTGACCGGCGAGGCCATCGAAGTGTGGGTGGCCAACTATGTGCTGATGAGCTACGGCGAAGGCGCCGTGATGGGCGTGCCGGCGCATGATGAGCGCGACTTCGAGTTCGCGCACCGGCATGGCCTGCCGGTGCGCATGGTGATTGCTTCGGCCGAGGGCGCCTTCGACGCGGTGAACGCGCCATGGCAGCAGGCCTATGGCGAGCACGGCATGACCGTGAACTCCGGCGAATTCAGCGGACTGGCTTCGAACACGGCCATCGACCGGCTGGCCGAAGCGCTGGAAGCGAAAGGCCTGGGTCGCAAGCGTGTGCAATGGCGGCTGCGCGACTGGGGCATTTCACGGCAGCGCTACTGGGGCTGCCCGATTCCGCTGATTCATTGTGCGAAGTGCGGCGAAGTGCCGGTGCCCGACGATCAGCTGCCGGTGCGATTGCCCGAGGACCTGGTGCCCGACGGTTCCGGCAATCCGCTCAACAAGCACCCGGATTTTCTGCACTGTCGCTGCCCGAAGTGTGGCGGCGAGGCGCGCCGCGAAACCGACACCATGGACACCTTCGTCGATTCGTCCTGGTACTTCCTGCGCTATGCCAGTGCCGACAGCGACAAGGCGGCGGTGGATGCGCGCGTCGGTTACTGGCTGCCGGTGGACCAGTACATCGGCGGTATCGAGCACGCCATCCTGCATCTGCTGTATTCGCGTTTTTGGACCCGTACCATGCGCGACCTGGGTCTGCTGCAACTGGACGAGCCGTTCGCCAATCTGCTGACGCAGGGCATGGTGCTGAACCACATCTACTATCGTCAGCCCGCCGAAGGCCGTCGCCAGTACTTCAATCCGGCCGACATCGACAATGGCCGGCTGAAGAGCGATGGCGAACCCGTGGTCGATGGCGGCATGGGCACCATGTCCAAGTCCAGGAACAATGGCGTGGATCCGCAGGGGCTGGTCGAGAAGTACGGCGCCGACACGGCGCGACTGTTCATGATGTTCGCCGCGCCGCCCGAACAGACGCTGGAGTGGTCGGATGAGGGCGCGCAGGGCCAGTACCGCTTCCTGCGCCGGCTGTGGGCCGCCGTGCATGCGCATGTCGGTACCGGCACCATGCCCTGCAGTGATGGCCCGGTGTTGACGGCGCCCAAGGTCGCTCTGTCACCGGTCGCGAAGGTGCTGCGCCGTCAGGCGCACCAGACGCTGGCCAAGGTCACCGGCGACATCGGTCGGCGCCGCACCTTCAACACGGCCATTGCCGCGGTGATGGAATTGTTGAACGCCGTGTCGCGCTTCGAGGAAGCCGGCGCGGGCGCCAGCGCTGTGCGGCACGAGGCGCTGGAAATCGCCGTGCTGTGCCTGTCGCCCATCGTGCCGCATATCTGTCACGAACTGTGGGGCGCACTGGGTCATGCGCGCGCGCTGATCGATGAGCGCTGGCCCGAGCCCGACGCCGCCGCGCTGGAGCAGGACAGCATCGAGCTGATCGTGCAGGTCAACGGCAAATTGCGTGGCCGCGTCAGCGTACCGGTCGGCATCGATGAAGCCGGCGCGCGCGCGGCGGCGCTGGCCGATGCCGATGTGAAGAAATTCGTTGCCACCGAGCCGCGTCGCGTGATCTACGTGCCGGGCAAACTGGTCAACATCGTGGTGTGAGGAGGCAACGCATGCCGCAACAGATGACGCGATGGTTTGCATGCAGCCTGCTGCTGGCGCTGTCGGCCTGCGGGTTCCATCTGCAGGGCCGCGAGAAGTTGCCGGCCTCGCTGGCCGCGGTGCGCATCGAGGCCATCGACCCGCAGTCCGATTTCCATATCGGCCTGCGCAATGCGCTGCGCGGTTCCGGCGCCACGCTGGTCGAGGGCGGTGGCAATCCGGCAGTCATTCGCATCCTGGCCGATGGCACCAGCGAGAAGGTGCTGACGGTGTCCAGCCTGAACATTCCCACTGCCTACCAGCTGGACTACACCATCCGGATTTCAGTCAGCGTCGGTGGTCAGGAGCTGATGGCTCCGGAGTCACATACGCTGTCACGCGAATACAGCTTTGATGAAAAGAAACTGCTGGCCAAGGAGCGCGAACGCGAGTTGCTGAGCGCGGGGCTGTCCGATGATCTGGTGACGCTGGTGATGCGACGGCTGGCGAATCTGCCGCCGCCGTGAGCGTGCTGCACATCGCGGGGGTCGACCGGCCCGCCGTGGCGCTGCTGCTGGCGCGATACGGCATGGACCTGCGGCTGCTGTCCAACGACACCGACATTCCGGGTTCCTACTGGGGCGACAGCGAAGCGGGCCTTGCCGGCAATACGCTGTATGCGCGCCCGGATACTCCATTGCATTCCATCCTGCATGAGGCTGCGCATTACATCTGCATGAGCCCCGAGCGGCGCGCCGGGCTGTTCCGCGATGCCGGTGGCGATGATGCCGAGGAAAATGCGGTCTGCTACCTGCAGATCCTGCTGGCCGACGCGCTGCCCGGCATCGGCCGCGAGCGGCTGTGCCGCGATATGGACGAATGGGGTTACAGCTTCAGACTTGGTTCGGCGCGGGTGTGGTTCGAGACGGATGCCGAGGATGCGCGGCTGTGGTTGATCGATGAGGGCATCATCGATGCGGACGGTGGCATCACCGGGCAGCTGCGCGGCTGAAGAGGGCGGCGATCAATCAAATGGATTGAGTATCGGGACACCTCTGCCTTGCGCAGTTCGTCGAGGAACTCGATGATCCGCGGATACTTGCATGCGGCCATCTGCGATTTGCAGTAGTCGATCAGTTCCCGTCCGGACGCGGTTGCTTCGGACTTGGGCACGACGCAAGCGTTCGTATTCTCAGTCAGGGCGAGAAGCCGACACTTCTGCCATCTGCAAAGATCACTTTCTCCAGCAGGCCGAACGGTGAACCATCGCGCGCCGGATTGGCCCTTATGGTCACCTCGCGGCCGATGCCTTCCCTGAATTCGGACTGCTTGACGCCAGCCTTTCTGAACCAGCCGGGAGGGGGGCCTTCGAATGTCCAGGTGACCGTCTTGCCGTTCGCGTCCCTGGCTTCCAGATGGAATTGCGCGTGTGGATTGATGAATTCCACTCCTTTCAGGATGCCCTTTACATCGACCTTCCTGTTTGTATCGACGTGGCTGGTGGAATGATGCGCCAACGCCGTCACGGACACGACGCAGAGCGCAACCGTTGGAAATACTGTTCTCATTTTGGAAGCCTCGAGAAAAATGCGTGCTTACTTGCCGCGCTGATCGTGACGGCCAGTGTCGAAGCTGACGCGAGCCACCTGTGGATCGCACGGATACGGCTCTTCCAGGGGCCGGTCGCTTTTCGTCAGGATGCGCGCAGGTTTTACCCACGGCTGCGCCAGCACGCCCGGATCTTCGACCGTGACGTTGTATTCGATGGTGTCGCCCACGCGGCGGAAACGTTCGATGACGCGCATCTGCTCGCTGTGGAAAAAGCCTTCTTCGCCCATCCAGGTATCGGTCACGAAGTTGCGCGAATCCACCACCAGCGTGTCGCCTTCCCAATGCCCCACACCGACGCCATAGAAGCTCGGATCCGTGTCGCGATGCGGCCGTCCATCGAGCGGGACGACACGAAACGCCATGCCCGCGAGATCGGTGTTGAGAAACACGACCTGCCCGGCCGTCTGGCTGATCTGCTCGGGTGGTCCCACGCGCGGCAAGCCTGCTTGTCCGCAGACGAAGGTGTTGTCCTGGCGATTCAGATTGCCCGCTTGTATTTCCTTGAGCCGCGCCTGAAATTCCGGCTTGTATTGCGGCGGATTCGCATAGGGCATGAACGAAGACTTGAACACCTGCATGGTGTTCGAGTCTTTCCTGAAAGTAGTGGCGATCGATCCGTCCGCTGACTTTTTGGTGTCGAACTCGAAGGGCAGGGTACCGCCCGTGCTGAACCAGATGCCGGTGAGATCCGGCCGCCCGTCCGGAGTTTTCGGCGTGGGCTGAGACGTGGGCGATTGTGCGCCCGCCGGAAGACACAACCAGGACAAGCACGAAGTGGCCAATGCGATGCCAAATCCACGCGTTCGAATTTTCATGACGCCCCTCAACATACTCGGTGGATCAGGCGGCAGCCGCGGCTCCGGGCAAAGGCGAGCGCGGCAGGACCCGCCACGGCGGATGCTTCATTGGCCCCCCTCGTGATCTAGAACGAAGCCCGCAGACGCAGCCCGTAGGTACGCGGCGGTGACAGGCTGGCACCGACCGTCGAGGGCAGGCCGTTGTACAGCATGCTGGTTGCGACGCGCTTGTCCTCGATGTTTTCGACGTAGGCAGTCAGGGACCAGCGATCGTCCTGGGAAGCAAGTGCCAGCGATGCGTCGCTCATCCAGTAGCTGCCCGGCGCAAAGGCCGACAGCTGCTCGAACAGCTGCACAGTGCTGCTCTGATAGTGCGTGCCGGCATCGGCTACCAGCTTCAGATTGTTCGGAATGGGAATGGTCTGCTGCACACCGAAGTTCATGGTCCATTCGGGAGAGAACTGCGCCGGAAAGCCTGAACAGTCGACGATCCAGTTGCCGGCAGTGCTGTCGAACTGCGTCGGGCAACCCGTCACCGGCGCGATCGTGCCAGGCTGACCGGTCGGGCTGTTGTCGAGGTCGCTGTAGATGAAGCGATCGTATTCCGCATCGAGATACTGGACGTCGGCACGCAGCAGCGTGTTGGGCAGCGGCTTGACCAGCAGCTCGACTTCGATGCCCTTGTTGGTCGATTCGCCGATGTTCTCCGTCACCAGCTCGACCTCGCCATTGGCACCTCGCCCGAAATGGGTGTTCTGCTGGTCCTTGTACTTCCAGAAGAAACCTTCAACGTTGAGCTGAACACGGTTGTCCCAGAACCGGTTCTTGGAACCCACCGTGTATGCGGTAATCGACTCGGGATTGACCGTCGGCTTCAGCGATGAAAACGAGAAGCCGCCGGAACGATAGCCTGTCTCCACGCTTGCATAGAGCAGCGAGCTGGGCCCCACATCGAACTCGACACCCGCGCGCCAGGTGAACTTCGACGTGCTGAGCGACTGATTCACCGGCGTGACGGTCAGCTGGTAAAGCACGTACAGCGGATTGGTGGGATCGACATAGACCGGACGACCGCTGGGGTCTGTGGAAAGGACGTAGCCAATATCCGCCATGGCCTGCGCAACGGAAGTGAAGTTTGCGGGGAGGCGACGGATATCAGGACACACCGCATTCGGATTGCCGAGCACGGTCCGCTGAAAGCAGACCGCCTGCAAAGTCTCGGCCCTGCCGTCGAAGTCCTTCCGGTCATCGGTATAGCGCCCCGCCCCCGTCAGGCGCATGCGATCGGTCAGGTTCCAGGTCAACCGTCCGAAACCCGCCCAGGAATCGTTCTGCGAATCGATGTACTGAACGCCGCCCTGAATACGGTTGTCGACCACGAAGGTCGACTTGACCGATTCGTCGAAGTAGAAGGCGCCGCCAAGCCAGTCGATCGATCCGGCCGTGCCCGACAGACGCGCCTCGATGCTGTACTGCTCGTCGGTTTCATCGGAGGTTAGTGCGAACGCGGAGGGATTGAAGGTTTCATCGCGGTCCGCGCGCCGCCAGGCTGGCAGAACCACAAGGTCGCCAACGCCCAGGTCCGCCTTGAACTCCGCGTGTACGCCGTAGTAGTTGTTGTCGAGACCCGGACGGGTCGCATTGGGCCCGAAGACCGCTCCCGAGACATCGACGAACGCGGCGCTGCTGGAGAGAAAGGCATCGGTACGCGGATCGTGCAGACCCACGTCCCGACCATAAGGCGCTGCCACCAACGATCCGGTGGGCGTGATGGCGCCCAATATGGTGCCGGATGGCCCGGTGCCGCCCAGATGGAAATAGTCGCTGCTCAGGCGGAGGTTCCAACTCGTGCCCGGATCGACCAGCAACTGGATGCGCCCGCCCCTGCCTCTCTCCGAATAGGTGCCATCGCTCATATAGCCGCTGTGGGAATAGGCGCTGCTGGCCAGGCGCAGTGCGACCGCATCGGAAAGTGCCAGGTTGAGAGCGGCCTGGGCATTGACCGCATCGAAATTGCCGGCGGACAGGGTGGCATCCATGGAATTACTGCCCAACACCGGCCTGGCAGGCAGGATGTTCATCGCGCCGCCGGTGGAGTTGCGGCCATAGAGCGTGCCCTGGGGTCCCTTGAGGACTTCGATGCGCTCCATGTCGTAATACAGACCGGAGATGGACGACGGACGGCCGAGATAGATGCCGTCGTAGTTCACCGCCACCGCCGCATCCGTGTAGGGATTTCCGGACAATGTGCCTACCCCGCGCACGTAGATCAGCGGACTGGTGCCGGTGGCGCTGATCTGCACGGCTGGAACGAGCTTGGTCAGTTGCTCGGGCGCGGTGACCGACAGCAGGGCCTCCGGTTCGACCACCGAAATGGCAATGGCCGCCTTCTGTGCGCTTTCCTCGCGCTTCTGCGCAGTGACCAGAACCTCTGCCAGCTCCACATTCCCCTCTCCTTCCCTGGAAAGGGGCACCGTCTGTTCGCTGCCGGATTCGCCAGATTCGTCCTGCGCCCTCGCGAGCACGAGAATCGTGTCATCGGCCGTCACGCGGTAGCCGAGGCCGCTGCCGCGAAGGAGTTGGCTCAGTGCCGCTTCCGGTTCGAGCTCTCCCTTGATGCCCTCGGTGCGCCTGGCGTCGACCACGGTGGTCGAAAACAGGATCTGCCGGTCGCTCTGGCGGGCAAATTCGCCCAACGCCGTGGAAAGCGCCTGCGTGGCGATGTCGAAGTGCCTGGGAGTGGCGGCGGCGCTGACCGGAACCAGGGCGACAAGCGCCAGCAGCGCGGCTGCCAGCGGGATTGAGCTCAGCCGGCCGGGAGCATTGTTGTTTCGGACAGCCACCGCTGTGAATTGGCGCATCTCGAATCCCCTCATGGCCCCGGTTGATTGAAATTTATGGGCCTTGCATGTGATTAACGCAGCTCGGAGTGCAACCCGCCTGTCCGGGGCGAAAAGATCGGGCCCCTATTCCAGATGCCGGGCGGTGAGGCTGATTGTCTGGCCGCCGCGGTGTTGCACCGCTACGGGAAAGTATTCTTCGAGAGCATTGACGAAGGCTTCCTGTCCCCCTGCCCTGAACATGCCGCTGACGCGCCACTGCGCCAGCGCCGGATCGTCGACGATGATCTGCACGGCGCTGTGTTTGTTCATTTCCGCAACGGCCTCCGCAAGCGGCAGATCGTCGAGGAAGATGCGCCCATCGTGCCAGCCGGTAACCTTGGCGACATCGATGCTGCGAACCGAGGGAGCGCGGCCGCTTCTTGCCAGCAATTGCTTGCCGGGCGTCAGCAGGACCGCGTCCTGCCGCTGCGCGGACTGCTGCTCGACGCGGACTTTGCCCTCGATCAGGGTGACCTGTACCGAACCGGGATCCAGCCGCACGTCAAACCGCGTGCCGACGGCAACGATATTGCGATTGCCGGCGCGTACGACGAAAGGCCGGCTCGTGTTCTTCGCGACGTTGAACAGCACCTGCCCCTTGACCAGCTCGACACGGCGCTGGGACTCGCTGTAGTGCACCTGGATTCGCGATTGTGCATTGAGCTCGACCGTCGAACCGTCTGCCAGCGTAAAGGTGGATCGCTCGCCGATGCCGGTCGCGTAGATCTCGGCACCGGCAAACCTCACGGCGAGAGCCGCGCCAACAACCATGACGCTGGCGACCGCGGCGGCCCATGCCATTCGGTGTCGGCGGCGTGTGCCCATGGCGTGCAAGGCTTCGTCGCGCAGCGCGCGCACATCGGCACGACTGCGATCATGGCGGAGCGTCGCGACAATGGTCTGCAACCGTTCGAAGGCTGCGCGATGCAACGGATCGGCATCGCACCAGGCCGCAAAGTCTGCGCGCTCGGCAGCCGTGCAGTCGGGCGCACGCAGACGCGCGTCCCAGCGGCCGGCTTCATCCGCAGTCTTCGCCGTGAGTGTCTGCAGATGGTTTGCCGGGATATTCATGGTCCTTCCAGCTTTCTGATGAGATGGGCGTGCGCACGTCCCATGTGTTTCTCGATCGTGCTCACTGCAATGCCAAGACGTTGAGCGATCTGCCGGTGCGGCAAATCTTCCAGGTGGTAGAGCGTGAAGATCACGCGCGTCCGTTCCGGCAGTTCGCGGAGTCCCGCGATGAGCTGCTCGACCATCTGCACGCCGAGCAGGGCCCGGTCCGGACCGGGCATCTGCTGCAGGCCGCCGTGAATGCCTTCCTCGTACGGTTCATGGCCTCCGGCAGCGTGGCTCGTCAGGCGCCGATGGCGGTCGCGCAGCAGGTTCGAAGCGGTGGCGAACAGATACGCCTCAAGCCGTTCCATGGATTCGATGCCGTCCCGGTTGACGAGCCTGGCAAATACTTCCTGTACGAGATCGTCGACCTCATCCCGCGGTACCCCGCGCTTCCCGAAATAATTGCGCAGCGGTGCGCGAAAGCGCGCGGACAGCGTCTGGATGACCCCACCGCGGGCGGGCATGTGCCGGTTCATGTGTGTCGGTGCCCCCATGATCATTGAAACGCAGGATGCGGGCCAACCCGCCTGGCAAAGTCGAATATATTATTTGCGGACAGCGAGGCACAGCCCGATCCCGGG
Organism: Gammaproteobacteria bacterium; assembly: GCA_020029535.1. Lineage (GTDB taxonomy): Bacteria > Pseudomonadota > Gammaproteobacteria > Steroidobacterales > Steroidobacteraceae > FEN-1191. The sequence continues at coordinate 12,088 of JAIBJM010000032.1, forward strand.
CAGCATCGCGATTTTTGGCGCGAGCGGCCACATCGGCGGCCCGATGGCCCGGTACATCCGCAAGCGCCGTCAGTCCGCCGCGTAGCGCGACGGTGGCATGCCGTAGCGGCGCTTGAAGGCATCCCGAAATGCAGCATCAGACGTGTAGCCGAGCTCGAAGGCCAGCTGCGTCAGATTGGGCTTGTCGCGCGCGATGCGCTGCGTCGCGAGGTGCATGCGCAAGTTGGTCAGGTATTCGATCGGCGACTGTTCGACCAGATCGGTGAATCGGGTCGCGAAGGTGGTGCGCGACAGACACGCTTGCTCCGCCAGCGAGCCGACCGACCAGTCGCGGCCCGGCGTCGTGTGCATCGCGGCCAGCGCCCGCGCGATGCTGGGATCGGACAGGCCGCGAATCCACCCCCTGGTTCCGTGCGGCTCCATCAGCATGTGCGAGCGCACTGCGCTGACCAGCATGAGGTCAGCCAGCAAGCGGGCCGTGGCGGCGAATCCTGGCACGCCGGCCGCGTCCTCCGACGACAGGAACGCGATCGCCGGCGCTACCCATGGAAATGCATGTTCCCGCCCGGCATCGAGCGCGATCATGTCCGGCATTGCATCGAGCAGCGGATTGCGGTTGCCCAGTGCCAGGCCGAAGGCCAGCCCGAGCAGCCGGGTCTCGGGCCCGGATCCTCCCCAGGTGAATCGCACCGGTGCGTTCGGTTCCTTGCCCAGGCTGAAGTCCGGCAGCCCGTGGGCCAGCCAGGCTTGGTCCCAACCGTCGCAGGGGCCGTCGGGCGACGATGCGATGCGATAGTCCGCGCCGCGCACGAACAACACCGTGTCGCCGCGTTCGACGCGAAAAGGCGGCCTGCCGCGCATGCGCACCCAGAATGCATCGCCGTCGATCAGGCTCAGTGCCGAGGGCGGCGCGAAGCCCTCCACCGACAGCCCCCACGGCGCGCGCAACTGCATCGTACCCACGGCGCAGTACTGCACACGCAACGACTTCAGGATCTCACTCAATGCATCCATAGAACGATGACGGCGGTCGAGCGAACTCTCGCCCGGGGCGGATTGATGTGCTTGTCGGGATGATCGCCCCGATCCCAAGAATTAGCCATCCGCCTCGCCCCTCGGCAACAGCGGGCCCAACGATCGAGGAGACCTGCATGGCGGCCGCGCCGTCCAGCATCCCATCTGCTTCCACGCCGCGCCCGCCCGCGGGCATCGCCTGCGACAGGTCCGTATCGATCTGCCAGGCGTTCGCGCACGATACCGACACGCCGGCCGATCCGGATCGGCAACCGCCGTGGGCCGTTCTGGCACCACGTAACATCGAAGAGGTTCAGGCCGTGATCTGCTGGGCCAATGACAATGGCACCGGCCTGATCCCGGTGTCGTCGAGCGGTCGACGCCGCCGCGGCGACACCGTGCCCGCACGCAACGGTACGGTGATCGTCGACCTGTCGGGCATGAAGAGGCTGGTGCATGTCGACGCGCGCGACAAGATCGCCATCATCGAGCCCGGCGTCGACTTCGGCAGCATCGACGCCATGCTGCAACCGCACGGTCTGCGCGTCTACCGTCCACTGGCGCCGCGCGCCGGCAAGTCGGTGTTGGCCAGTTACCTCGAGCGCGAACCGATTCTCGCGGCCAACGACCATTGGGACGTCGGTGACCCGTTCGGCGGCACGGGCGTCATGCTCGGCAACGGCCGCTACGCACCGACCGGCGGTGCTGCCATCGAAGGTACGTTGCCCGAGCATCTGGCGCGCGGCCACCGGCAGATGGTGCCGGTCGGTCCGATGAACCTGGACATCCTGCGCGTCATGCAGGGTGCGCAGGGCAGCCTCGGGGTGATGGGCTGGGGTGCCGTCTATTGCGAGCGCATCCCGCTGCAGGAGCAGACCTTCTTCGGCAGCGCTGCACAGCTCGAGCCGGTGATCGACATGGCGCGCGACCTGCTGCATCGCCGGCTGGGCAACGCGCTGTTCATCGTCGACCGCGTTCAGCTCGCGATGTTGCTGGCCGACGACGCCAACAGTTTCGCGGCGCTGCAGAGCGCGCTGCCCGCCTGGATCCTGTTCGCCAGCATCGCGGCCGACCGGTACCGCACGCAAGAGAAGATGGCGTGGCAGCTCGCCGATCTGCGGCATCGCGCGCAGGCCCGCGGCGTAAACCTCGATGAGGTGCTCGCCGGTACCAGGGCCAGCGAACTGTCGCAGCGGCTGCGGCGCGCGGATGCGAGCTCGTTCCGCGACAACCTGCAGGGCGCGCATCGCGAACTTTTTTTCCTGCAGCAGCTCGATCGCGCGGGCTCGTTTCTGCCACTGGTGCAAGGCTGCCTGGCGCAGGCCGGCCTCGGCGGCGCGCCGCTGGGCGTGTACATCCAGCCGACGACGCAGGGCGTGAACTGCCATGTCGAATTCACGCTGTCCTACGACCCGCGCAAGGACGACGAGGCGCGACGCTCGCAGTCCGCATGGACGCAGGCGGCGCAGCACTGCGCGCAGGCCGGCGCCTTCTTCAGCCGGCCCTACGGCGCATGGAGCGATATCGCGTTCAAACGCGACCGCGCGATTCTGCCGATGCTGACGATCGCCAAATCGGTGTTCGATCCGCTCGGCGTCATGAACCCCGGCCGACTGCCCTACTGAACATCCTACCCATGAACTCACCGCAAACCCTCGAAGAGCGCAGCGACTTTCTGGCGCGCTGTGTCCGTTGCTCCCAATGCAAGTTCGTGCCGGCGCCCAAGAGCAAGGCTTACGCATCGATCTGCCCCAGCATCGACTACGGCAACTTCCACGCCTACAGCGCCAGCGGCCAGCTCATCAACGGCCTCGGCCTGCTGGAAGACAAGATCCAGTACACGGAGGAGTTTCTCCACAGTGTCCAGAGCTGCACGATGTGCGGTGGCTGCGACAGTTCGTGCAAGGTGAACTATGCGGAGCTGGTGCAGCCGCTGGATTCTCTCTACGCATTGCGCGCCAGGATCGTCCGTGACGGGCACGCTCCGGCCACATATCGCACGCTGATCGACAACCTGCGCAACCACGGCAACAAGCTCGGTCGTCCGCGCGCGGAGCGCTCGCGCTGGGCCGACGGGCTGAGCCTGGCGGTAGCCGGCGCGGGCCAGCCCGCCGCCGAGGTACTGCTGCACGTCGGCGCCGATCTCGCGTACGCGCAGGATCGCTGGCCGGGTCTGCGGTCGATCGTGCAGGTGCTGCTCAACGCCGGCGAGTCGCTGGTGCACGGCGGCACCGACGAAGCCCCGTCAGGCAGCCTCGCCTTCGACCTCGGCTACACGGAAGAGTCACGCGCCTTCGCGAGTGCCACCGTGGAACAGGTGCGCCGAAGCGGTGCCCGCACGCTGGTCACGTTCTCGGCCTCGGCATTGGCCGCATTCCGCGCCGTGTATCCGCGCTTCGGACTGTCGTTCGGGTCGGTCCGCGTGCTGCACATCACCGAGTACGTGCACGAGCTGGTCGCGAAGGGACGCCTGACGCTTCGAGTCGTGACCACGGACTCGGCGGCCTACCATGACCCTTGCAAGCTCGGCCGCCTGGCCGAGCCCTTGCAGCCGCACGACACCACGCTGGACGTCAAGATGAACGCCATCTACGTCACGCGCACACCGCAAGCGCTGCGCTTTGGCAACGATGGCTGCTACGAAGCGCCGCGCGCGCTGATGGGCGGCATGGGCATGCCGGTGGTCGAACTCGAACGCAACCGCTCTGCCAGCTATTGCTGCGGCGCCGGCGGCGGCACGAGGGAGGCTGTGCCAGAGGCGGCGCGTCTGGCGGCCAGGAACCGGCTCGCGGAGGTGCAGTCTTGCGGCACGCCGACGCTGGTCACCGCGTGCAGCGGATGCGCCGCGCATCTGAGCGAGACGGCCCGTGCCGAGGGCATTCAGGTCCAGGTGCTGGACCTGCTGGATCTGCTGGCGCAGGCGCTGCAGCCATGACGACACCAGGAATGGAACTGCCCGCCGCCGTACGCGCCGAGTTTGAGCGCATCGTCGGGCCGCGCAACGTCAGCGCCGACCCCGCGATGCTCAGCGGTTACGCCTGGAACACCGGCATTGGCTCGGTGCCTCCCTCGGGCAGGAAGTTCGCCGATGTCTGGCCGATCGCCGTCGTGCTGCCGGGCAACACCGAAGAGGTGGCTGCGTTGGTCAAGTGTTGCCTGCGCCACAAGCTGACCTTCAAGGCGCACTCGACCGGATACGGTTCGATGAGCCGGGTGGCCAGCCCGGACACGGTCGCCGTCGATCTGCGCCGCATGGACACGCTGGAGATCGACGCCAGCAATCGCATGGCGATCATCGGACCGTACGTGACGGCCGGCAAACTGCAAGCCGAGGCGCTCAAGCATGGACTGACCTGTCACATCGTCGGTGCCGGTCCGGCGCATTCGCCGCTCGCGTCGGCCACGTCACTGATCGGCGTGGGTATCACCTCGCAGAGCACGAGCATGAATGCGCGCAACCTGCTCTCATGGGAGTGGGTGACGCCGCAGGGTGACATCGTGCGCGGCGGCTCCGCCGGCAGCGACTGCGGCTGGTTCACCGGCGATGGACCTGGCCCCGGCGTTCGTGGGCTGCTGCGCGGCTTCGTCGGGGCCTCCGGCGGACTGGGCATCTTCACCAGGATCGGCTACAAGCTTTATCCGGTCCCGCTGCAGGGCCCGCCCGCGAACACCGGCCGGCCGCCGCAGATCGGCATGGCCGTCCCGCCGAACTATGCGTTGATGCACGCAGTCTGGCCCGACTGGGAACGGCAGCGTGACGCATCGTTCGAGCTGACCGATGCCGGCGTCGCCAACATCATGCTGCGCATCCCGCCGGACGAGATCGGCTGGATGCTGACTGCCACCAATGCCGAGTACGTGGAGCTGGCCACTGGCGGGCGCCTCCCGCCGGTGGCGCGGGAGGAGAACGGCAAGCATTGGGCCATCGTGACCGCATCGCGTTCGGCGGCGGAGCACGCCTGGCGCACCTCGGTCGTGCGCGACATCGTGCAACGCACTGGCGGGCGCATGCTGGAGCTCGCGCCCGAGCAGGCCGAGGTGCTGCTGCGCAACCTCGTGACTTCGATCTACATCCCCCGGGTGCTACGCCCGTCCGGCGGGATCATGACGACGTTCGGTGTGCTGGACTCGTTCCACTTTCTGCCGGGCGCGATCGAGGCCGCCGAAGAGACGCTGGCGGGGGAAACCAGACCCGGTGGCAAGCTGGTCGAGGGCGGCCGCGAAGAGCACTGGATCTGGCCGCACGAAGGCCGCTACTTCTGGGCCGAGAACATCGTCGACTTCGACACGACGAACGAGGCGTCGTGTCATGCCGCGGTCTACGCGCTGCTGTCGCACTTCGCGATCAGCTTCCGCAATCCGGTGGGGGTGCTGACGCTCGGGATGGGTCCGGTCATGGACCTGCAAGGCGACAAGATCGGCGCGCCGCAAGAGTACGTGCGCGGCGTGAAGAACCGTCTCGACCCCGAGGATGCCTCGCGCACGGGCGACTTCATCATCGTGAAGATGCCCAAGCTGGTGAAGATGCTGCTGCCGTTGGCGCGGCCGCTGATCCTGTCGCGCGCCGGATTATCCTTCCTGGCGCGCGCTATCGTGAAGAAGGGTTTGTAAGCGCAGCGCCCGACAGCCGCGCCGGCTCGGTCTCGTCGCCGAAGAAGCGGCGGTGCTCCTGCAGCCAGGCGCGCATCGTCGTGGGCTGGTGCCCCAGCACACTCTCGAGGAACTGGTTGGGCACCCACATGTGCGCATTCGCTTCTTCAAGCTCAAACATGTTCCAGAGGTATTCGGGAACGGCCGCAGGTACGGCCCCCATGTCGATCAGCGGCTGGAAGAACTTGAACAGCCCCTCGCGGCTGCCGTCGTGCCGAATCGGCCGCAAGAACACGTCGGTCATCATGCGTGCGACGTCCGATGAGCGCAGGCCCGGCTGGCCGTTGTTCAAGGTGTAGAACTGATACAGGTGGCGCGCATCGTTGGACAGCAGGATGCGTGCCGCGGCTTCGCCGACCTCGCGCGGATCGATGTAAGGTACCCGCCGGTCGTGCCAGCGCAGGACGCCTTCTTCCCGGATCATGCCGGCCAGGCGCAGGTAGTTGTCCATGTAGCTGGAGCCGATGTTGAAATAGGTCGCCGGCATCTGCGCGTCGTCGAGCACCTGGCGCGCGATCGGGTGCTGGATCTCGAGGCCCATGCCGAAGTCGCGAAGGGCCTGCGGGATGCGCGCGAGGTTGAAGTCGGGAAACATGCCCACCAGGCGGATCATGTGGATCAGGCTGCCCGACTTGCGCACTGCGGCTACCAGGTTCGACATTGCCGGCGCTTCGTCGGTACCGGTGGTGGTGATGACCAGCAGGCCCTGGATGCCGGCAAGTGCCGCGTCGAGGCTGGACGGTTCGTAGTAGTTGGCCTGCACGGCCTCGGCATACGGATGCTGCCGGCGCAGCTGCTCCACCTTTTCAGCGCTCGAGCCGATCAGGCGGAGCCGGACATTGGGTGCATGGAACCGCAGGAAGCGCGCCATCGGACCGCCGATGTGGCCGTTCGCACCGAAGATGGCCACACTGTCTGGAATGGGTTTGATGAAAGTCGAGTGCGGCACTGCTCGACGTTCACGCATCAGGCGCGCCTGATGCCTTCGATGGCCGTCTTGCCCATCATGCCGGCCTTGGCATGTCCGGCGAGCTGATTGCCGTTCACCTGAACCTCGACCTTCAGTGTCAGCTTGATCGGCTCGAGCATCTGCATGGTCCAGGTGAACACGTTGCCGTTGAACTTGCCGTCCTGCAAAGGCAGTGACGTTCCCGTCCTGACGCTCTTCATCTCGCCTTCGAGCCGTCCGTCCGGCGTGCTGCGCACGGTGAGCTCGTTCGGCTCCTTGCCCATCGGCGTGGCCACCGTGCAGTCCCAGACGCCGTCGATCGACGCGGCGCCAGCCGTCGGCGCCTCGCGTATCAGAGCCGGCCGCGTGACATCGCCAAAGTGATGGAGGTGTTCCATCAGCCATGCCCGCAGCGTGTTGGGCTTGCGGCCCAGCAGGGTCTCGAGGAACTTGTTCGGCACCCATACATGCTCGTTCGCGTTTTCGTATTCGAAGAAGTTCCAGAGGTATTCGGGAACGGAGGCGGGCGCCAGCCCGGCATCGATGAGCGGCTGGAAGAACCTGAACAGCCCCTCGCGGCTGCCGTCGTGGGCGATCGTTCGCCCGAGCATTCCGCTGAGCATCTGCGCCACTTCGGAAGGCCGCAGACCGGATTCGCCGTTGTTCAACGTGTAGAACTGGCCGACATGGCGCGAATCGTCGGACAGCAGCAGGCGCGCCGCGGCTTCGCCGATCTCGCGCGGATCGAGGTACGGCACGCGCCGGTCGTGCCAGCACAGCAACCCTTCATGAATCATGCCCGCCATGCGCAGGTAGTTGTCCATGAAGCTGGCACCACAGTTGAGGTAGGTGACCGGCATGTCCGCGTCGTCGAGGATCTGCCGCGCGATCGGATGCTGGATCTCGAGGCCGAGCCCGAAGTCGCGCAACGCCTTGGGAATGCGCTTCGGGTTGGTGTCGGGCTGTATGCCGGTGATGCGGATCATGTGGATCAGCGCGCCCGACTTGCGCAGGGCAGCCACCAGGTTCGACATCGCCGGACGTTCGTCGAGCAGCGAGGTGGTGATCACGAACACGCCCTGGATGCCGACCATCGCAGCGTCGAGGCTCGATTGATCGAAGTAGTTGGCCAGCACGACTTCGGCGCCGGGATGCTGCTGCCGCAGCTCGCCGAGCTTGTCGGCGCTGGAGCTGATGAGCCGCAGCCGGATGTGGGGCGCATGGAATCGCAGGAAGCGCGCCATCGGGCCGCCGATGTGGCCACTGGCGCCGAAAATCGCCACGCTGCTGGGGATCGGTTTGATAAAGGCGCTGGGAGTCATGCTGGGGCCTCTGAGTGAAGCTGGGCAGGCCGCGGCAGTGTTGCAAGCGAGGAGCTTGCGGGTCCGCCTCGACCGTTCGAATATCCGATGCCGCCGTTCGTCCTGCGTTTGAAAGATTCAGTGAATACTGCCCGCGCCGGGTTCATCCAGGCGCTGTCCGCGCTGACCGGCTATCGCTCGGGCGTGTTCCGCGATGGTGTCCAGGGCGGCCCGGGTTTCGGAGAGGAAGTCGAACAGTGCGAAGCTGTGCACGCTGTCCGTAACCAGCGTCAACGTAGCGGCGACACCGGCCGCGCGGGCCCTGGCGACCAGGGCCCGCGCGTCACCTGCGAGTGCCTCGTCTGCAGCCGCAAAGACCAGCAGTGGCGGCAGCTTCGACAGATCGGCATGCAGCGGCGAATGGAGCGGTGCAGCGGGATCGTCTCCCTGAGTCCAGGCTCCGGCCATCGTCAGCAGGCGCGAGCGCGACAGCCATGGGTCCGACTTTTCGTTGGTGTCGATGGATGGAGAAGAAAGCGTGGCATCGACGAAGGGCGAGTGCAGGTAGAGCGCAAGAGGCCGGCGCACTTCGCGCTCGGCCCGCACACGCAGCGCAAGGCTGACCGCGAGGCCGGCACCCGAGCACTCTCCGCTCACAAAGGCCAGCGCGGCGCGCTGTTGCAGCCAGCGCCACGCTGTTGCCACCTGATCGAGCGTTGCTGACGCCGCTTGCTCGGGAATCGGGCCGAAGTCGGGCACCAGTGCCCAACCGCCGACGGCGCGCGCGTGCGCCGCGGCGATCGCAATCGAAGTTGCTGCGGAACCGTACAGATACCCACCGCCGTGCAGATGCAGAATCGCCGGCCCGTCTGCCTGTCCGGCAGGCGTAACCTTCAGCGCCGGCACCCCGTGGCAGTCGATCGCTTCGACCTGCGTATCGGCAGGCCGCGGGCATTGCGCAGACATGGCCCTTTCATACGCCGCGCGCTCGCTGATCCAGCCGTGCAGCAGGTCATCGCCGCTGAAAAGATCGCGCCAGAAGGTGAAGGCACGTTTCGCTTCGGGACGCCGCGGCATGCGCACGCTTTCCGCCAGGATTTCCGCGAACGGCCGGACTGCAGCCTTCACCTCATCGTGCTGGTATTGCCAGGCCATACGCGCGTAGCCGGTCGGGTCGAGCCGCATCACGCCGCGGTTCATGCGGCCGCGAACGGCAATTCGTCCGGAATCGGTCTCGTGGAAGCTTTGCAGATCGACCCGTGAGGAATGCAGTACGCGTGTAGTGCGCGGCCAGCGCCGTGCCTGGAACTCGGCGAAGGCGTTCTGATGGTCGCCGCCGTGGCGTGCCAGGCAACCGGCCAGGCACACCGAATCCTCCAGAGCCATGCCGGCACCGGTACCCGAGGTGGGCAGCACCGGATGCGCCGCATCGCCCACCAGCACGACGCGGCCCCGATGCCAGGTCTCGATCGGCGACCGATAGTAGATACCGGTTATGAAGGCCTGCTCGACGCCTGCGGCGATCTCGCGAACATCGGCGCAGGCATCCGCAAACGAGCGACGCAGTTCTTCGAGATCGCCGGTCATCGACCAGTCCTCACGATGAATTTCGGCCGCCGGCACGTAGAAGCTCGCGTAGATCTGCGCGCCGCGCCGGATCGGATAGCTGACGACGTGCCGGCCCGAACCGAGCCACAGCAGCGCCTCGCGCGTGAACTGACGGCTGTAGTTGGCGGTCGGCACGACTGAGCGCCATGCCAGATAGCCGGTGAAACTGGCCGCACTCTCGCCGAACAGTGCCTTGCGTACGGTCGAGCGCAGACCATCCGCACCGATGAGCAGATCGCCCTCGATCGAACGGCCCCGGGCGAGTTGCAGCGTCACACCGGCTGCGTCCTGCGCGACATCGATGATCGGACTCTCCAGCAACATCGTGACGCCGCTCAACTGGCCCGCGAGCGCATCGATCAGATCGCGCCGATGGGTCATGCAGGTTTCGATGCCGTACAGCTTGCGGCCGGTCTCGCCCAGCTCGTTGGCGACGCGCAGTGTTCCGTCGTCGATGTTGTGGAACTTGATCCGCTCGGGCGGCAGGTTGATGTGGCGCACGTGCCCGGCGGCGCCGAGGGACTCCATCACGCGCATGGCATGCGGGCCGAGTACCACGCCGGCACCGACTTCCGACAGCGCCGGCGCGCGTTCGACGATCGTGATCTCGTGACCCGAGCGGCGCAGCGCGATCGCCGTCGCCAGACCGCTCACGCCGCTACCTGCTATCAGTATCCGCATGGGAGCGATGGGCTACTGGTATGCGCGTCCGCCATCGACTACGCAGGTGCTGCCGATGACGCACGACGCGTCGCTGCTGAGCAGGAAAGCAATCACCGCGGCGATCTCTTCGGGTCGCGCGAGGCGACCCAATGCATAGCGCGCGATGAAGCCATCACGAACGTTCCTGGGCTTGCCCTCGAGAAAATCGCTGGTCATCGGCGTATCGACGGCGCCGGGACAGACGGCATTCACGCGGATGGAGGGTGCGAGCTCGGCCGCGATGGTGCGGCTGAACTGCAATAACCCGGCTTTGGCGGCCGAGTAGGCCGCACTGCTGACGCCCGGGCGCAATGCGGCGAGCGCAGCGACGTTGACGATTGCTGCGCTGTTGCCCTGCTGGGCCGCATGGCGCAGGTGCGGAAGCGCCGCGCGACAGACAAAGAACGGTGCCGTGAGGTTGATGAGCAGACTCTCGTTCCACTGTGCTGCATCGAGCTCTTCGAGCTTGCCGATGCCGAGCACACCGGCGCTGTTGACGACGCCGTCGAGCCCATCCATGCGCTGCGCGCATTCGTCTACCGCGCGCGCCGCTGCGTGCTCGTCACGCAAGTCGGCGCACACCGGGATGCCTCCCGTGACCGACGCAACTTCCACCAGCGGTTCGCTGCGGCGGCCGACCACCGCGACACGCGCGCCTTCCTGCGCGCAACGCAGCGCCACGGCGCGGCCGATGCCGCTGCCTCCACCGGTGACCAGGATGCGGCGTCCCTGCAGCCGTGCGTTCACCTGACCTCCAGCAGAACCTTGCCCAGTTGCGCGTTGCTCCGCACATGCGCCAGCGCGGCCTGCGCTTCCGCGAACGGGAACACGCTGTCGATCGGCGGAGTAATCCGGTGCTCGGCGATTGCGGACAGCACGTCAGCCGCAAAGGCACGGGCAATCTCGGCCTTCTCGTCGATGCTGCGCGTACGGAATGTGACGCCGATCAGCCGGATGCGCTTGTAGGCCAGCAGCGCGATGTCGAGCGTGTCGCTGGGGCCACCGAGCCGTCCGACTGCCACGATACGGCCGCAGATCGCGGCGGCATCGACATTCCCCGCGAGCGCGCCGCGGCCCACCATATCGATGATCAGGTCGACGCCCCGCCCCGCGCTGGCATCCCGGACCGACTGCGGCCACGCCGAGTCAGCAGTGAACACATGGTTGAACCCGTATTGGTCAAGGCGACGCAGTCTGGCAGCGGAGCGAGCGACACCGATCACCGTGCGGGCACCAAAAAGCCGCGCGAGCTGTGCTGCCGCGATACCGACGCCCGATGTGGCGCCCTGGATCAACACCGCCTCGCCGGCCTGTAGCCCGCCCTCGCCAACCAGTGCGTTGTGCGCAGTCATGTACCAGGCCGGCAGCGCGGTGGCGCTGCGCCAGTCCATGCCGGCCGGTATGCGGACAGCGAGCCGGTGATCGACGCTTGCGAATTGCGCAAAGCAGGCAGGCGATAGCGCCATCACGCGATCGCCGGCCTCGAACCCGCGACATTCGGCCCCGACGGCGACCACCTCGCCCGAGAGCTCGCTGCCGGCGACGCCCGCAGGATTCTCCGCGTAGTGCGTCTTCGACAACGCAAGGTCGGCGCGATTGATGCCGACCATTGCGACGCGCACCAGCAGATCGCTGGGGCCGGCAATGGGCACCTCCAGTTCACGCAGTACCAGGCGCGCAGTGCCCGGGTCGGCGTCATCGATCACCAGCGCTTTCATGAGGTCTCGCCGATGCCTTGCCAGCGCGACAGCTCGACCGCGTCGGTCAGTATCTTCAGCGCGCCGGTCGCATCTGCCAACGGTGGAGGCGAGGCGCCGGTGCGGGCTGCATCCTGCAGTGCGGTGAGCGTGTCGGCGAACAGCCTGCACATCGGCAACAGCAGCACGAGCGGATACACGATCAGCGTATATCCCATCGCATGCAGTTCGCGCACGGAGAGCGCGTCGTCTCCACCCTGCATCACGACAGCAAGAGGCGTTCCCTTGAACGAGCGGCCGATACGCGCGAGATGCCCGGGGTCGCGGACGCCTGCGACGAACAGGCCGTCGACGCCGCAGCGCAGGAACAGCTCCGCCCGACGCTGGGCCGCGTCGATGCCGAGTGCGCCATAAGCATCGGTTCGGCCAACGATCCAGAAATCACGATCGTCGCGCGTCGCGACGGCCACGCGCAGCTTGGCTGCAATGTCATCCTCCGGCACGACGGCGAGCGCAGCGGTCTGCCCGGGCCGCTTGACCTGGCGCGCCTGGTCCTCGATTACCAGCGCACCGATACCCATCGACTCATTGCTGCGCACCGTCCGCGCCACCGACTTCACATCGCCGTAGCCGTCATCGCCGTCGGCCATGCAGGCGAGGCCCTGGGCGGCCATGATGTCGCGCGCTGCGGCCGAGAAGTCCGCCAGGCCTGCGATGCCAAGATCCGGCATCGCATAGCGCGCGGCCAGAACGCCGGAGCCGCTGATTGCCATGGCCGGGAATTGCGCACGCTCAATCAGGCGGGCGGAGAGTGCGTCATGCGCCGCCGGCATCACCAGCGGCGCGCCGCGACCGAGCAGCTCGCGGAAGGTGGCCCGCCGGGCCATCTACGATCCCGCGCCGATGTGCCGGACAATTTCGTGCGGGCGCACCTTGACCGTCATCGAGCCGATGCCGGCGATCGATGCCGTCATCACATCGCCCGGATAGACGCGCGAAACGCCCGCCGGGGTACCCGACATCACGATGTCGCCCGGATGCAGGGTGTACCAGCGCGAGACCCATGCAATCTGTTCGGCGATGCCAGAGATCATCCGGCCCGTGTTCGTCTGTTGCCGCGTCTGACCGTTCACCTGGAAGCTCAGCTCGAGGTCTTGTGGATCGGTGATCTCGTCCGCGGTGACGAGCCATGGCCCCAGCACTGAATAGCTGTCGATCGACTTGCGCAGGCTCCGGTCCTGCGTGCCGCGTACCACCATGTCCAACCCGATCGCATAGCCGGCTATGTGATCGAGCGCCTCGGCTTCGGGAATGTCGCTGCCACCCTTGCCGATTACATACGCGAGCTCGGCCTCGTGGTCGGTGCGCAGCTCGGGGAACCGGATCGCGACCCCTTGCGACGGACCGATCAGCGACGAGGTTGCCTTCAGAAACAGGCCATCCACATACACCGGCCGGATCTCGCGCCTGGCGCGCAGCTCTTCGTCGCGCAGGCCCTCGTCGGCGTGGTCCTGGTAGTTGACCGGTACGCCGATGATCTTGCCCGGGTTCGCGACCGGCGACAGCAGGCGCACCTCGGCAACGGGTCTGGTTGCAACCTTGCCGACCAGGAACTGCATTCGCGGGCGAAGTCGCTCCAGATGCGCGATGAGCTGATCGCCAGGCGGAAACGGATATCCTGACCGCGGAATCCCTTCAAGCAGCGTGGTCACGTCGTGGATGATGTCGCCCTCGACCACGCCGAGCCGGTTGTCGTCATAGCGGCAATATTTCAATTCAGGCGCTCTCGTGGCGAAGCAAACCGAGACGCCGCTGGACATCGGCGTCACTGACGATGAAGAGCACGGCATGGTCGGATTCAGCGCGGTGACTGGTCCAGGTCCAGTGCGGCAAGGTGAATATGTCGTTCTCGCTCCAGCGCAGTTGCTGGCCGCCAAAACTCGATACACCCGAACCGGCACCGACGATGCAGATCCCGCTGGCGGTGCTGCGGACCGCGCGCGTGGGTTGGCGCGATATGCGGACCATGCAGCAGTCCATGCCCGGCATTGCAGCGCCGTCACCGGCGGGGTTGGTCAGGCGCACCGCAACGGAGCCGTCAGGCTGCGGTGGCGCGGCGTCGAGTGCGGCGAGCGTCGCTTGCCAGGCAAAGCGGAATCGTGGCGAATAACCCGAAGCGACTGCATCCGGCAAGAGCGGCGCGTAACCTGGCTCGACGAATGCCGCATCGGCGACTGTGCAAGGCATCGCACCGTCGAGCTTCGATGCGGGATCGAAGAAACCGGCATCGAGGTAGTTGCACAGCTGGGAGTCCAGGACGTCGACCCAGACGCTGCGCGACGCGCCTCGATGGAAGTGGCCGTGCCAGGTGTAAGCGGGCGTCAGGATGACGTCGCCGCGCTCCATGCGGCATGGTTTGCCGTCAACCTCGGTGCAGGTATCGCCGCCGTCCTCGATCACGAAGCGCAACGCATTCGGCGTGTGACGATGCGGCCGGGCCGATTCGCCCGGCATCAGCATCTGCAGGCCGGCCTGCAGTACGGGCGTGACGTGCGGGTCCCGGGCGGCGTTCGCGAAGGCCGGGTCGCCGAGCAACAGCACACGGCGCTCGGCATTGCGCAGGGTGGTTTCGCGGACGGCCTGATCCAGCAGTGGCTGCAGCGCTGACCACGGCCAGTGACAGGCCGGCGCGGTTTGCGGCTCGCCGGTCTGGTGCAGCGTCGTCATCTCCCACAGCGCGTAGAGATGGTGTGACGCTGCACTCCGGGCGAAGTCATCGGTGCGGGTGATTTCGGTGGTCGACACGGGACATCGCATTTTACAGATTGGTGAATGTATTCACCAAAAAAATAAATAGTCAAGCGGCAGTGCTGTCAGCTTCCGGCCGCGTAGCCCAGCTTGCGCGAGGCCGCGCGCGCCGTCTCGACGATCCGGTCGATGCGATGGTTGTCGCCCAGCAGACTGAATTGACTGGTGCCGAATACCGTCAGAGCGATCGGCATTCGGCCCTGATGGTCGAATATCGGCACGGCGACCGTCTCGAGGCCAAAATGGTCGGGGCGGGGGAATACGGCCCTGAGCCCAAGCCGCTGGTGGTCGCCGGTCGCGGTCGTCGCCGAAAACCCGCGCTTGCGCACGGCCGTCAGCAAAGTCCCGATCTGGTCACGATCGATCGGCTTTGCCGGATGCTCGGCGTTCCAGGCCTTGATCTCGGCCTTCAGCAGGGGAGCGAGTTCGGATGCCTCACGGTGCGAGGCCATCAGCCGTCCGGTGGCCGACCACAGCACCGGCAGTACGCGCCCTTCTTCGATCTTGAGTTGCTGGCCGAGCCGGCCGGCCTGCCAGCGAACCACGGTAGGGCCATGGGTGCCCCAGACCGACAGATGACAGTCCAGACCGGAGCGCTCGCTGTAGGCCTGCAGCGCATCGATGCCGACGCGCAGGGCGTCGAGTTGCCCGAGTGCCTGCAGACCGATTTCGATTGCTGCCTCACCGAGCCAGTAGTCGCCGGAGTTCGGATCCTGTTGAACAAAGCCGGCGGCGAGCAGGCTGGAGAGATAACGGTGGACACGATTGGCGGTGAGCCCGCTATTCGCGGCAATCTCGCGCAATGGCTGCGGACGTCTGGCACTGCCGATTGCACGCAGCACCGAGAGCCCGACGAACATTGCCCGGACACCGTTCCCGGCACCGTCCCCGGCGTCTTCGCCGATCGGTTTGCTGCGCGGCCGCCCGCGCCTGCGCGGCAGGGCAGCAGCCGATTGGGTGACGGAAAGTGGTGACGGATGCTTCACGGCGGAGTTCCTGATGCGGGGTGAGACCACATGCTTTCTGTATATTATCGTTGCATGCAACCGGCGAACTGACCTTCACTGATACGACGGATTAATCGCGATGGGCACAGAAAGCAATATTTTCCTCAACGGACCGCATGCGCCGAGCGCGGTCGAAGGCCGCTTCGACGATCTGCCCGTCATCGGTTCGCTGCCGTCCGGCCTGTCAGGCGCCTGGTACACGATGAGCAGCAATCCGCTGTTCCCGCCGCAGATGCCGGAGCGCTATCACTGGTTCGAGGGCGACGGAATGATTTGCGCCCTGACTCTTGCCAACGGACGAGCATCGGTGGCGACGCGCTGGGTGGAGTCGGTCAGTCTGCTGGCCGAGCGACGCGCCGGCAGGGCGCTGTACGGGCCATTCGTGAATGGCAGCGTCATTCCGATGCCACCGCCGGCGGAAGGGCCACCCACGAAGAGCCCGGCGAACACGACGGCAATGATGTTCGCCGACCGGCTGTTCGTTTTCAGTGAAGAGGGCCTGCCGCATGTGCTCGATCCGGAAACGCTGCAAACCCTGGGACAGTTCGATTTCGGCAGCATTCAGGGGCCGGTGAGCGCGCATGGCAGGGTGGACCCGGACAATGGCGATCTGCTCTTTTATGGCGCCGTGGGGCCACAGCTGATCTGGTACCGGGCTGACCGGAATGCCCGTCTGCTCGAGAGCCAGGCGTTCGCAACTGGGCAGCCCTACGTTGTTCATGATTTCGCCGTGACGCCCGGCTATGCGATCTTTTTCACGACACCGACCATCGTCGATATCGAGGGTGTCCAGCGCGGCGGCGCCGGAATGGTCTGGGAAGATGGACTTCCCGCGACCATCTGGTTGCTGGAGCGTGGTACCGGCAAGGTCACCTCCATCGTCATGCCGGAGCGCTTTGCCATTACCCATTTTCTCAACGCCTGGCAGGAGGGCAACGAGATCGTGGTTCACGGCAATCGTACGCATCAATGGGCGGTGGCACGCGCCGATATCGACAAGCCACTGAAGCCGGGATTCTTTTATCCCGCGTTCCCGTGGGAATGGCGGATCGACTCGCGCGCCGGAACCGTCCGGGAGCGCCAGATCAGCACTGTCAATTGCGAATTTGCCCGCCACGATCCGCGACGCGTGGGCAGGCGGGTCCGTTACGGTTATTACGCTGCGACCGGAAACGAAGGATTCGGCCACAACTGGCTTTTCGATCGAATCATGAAGCTCGATATCGATTCAGGCGCTGCCGTCTTCTCCCGGCCCGAGGGCCTGACGGCGCCGAGCGAGACGATCTTCGTGCCGCGGCCGGGCGGAGTTAAGGAAGATGACGGCTGGACCATGACCCTGTGGTGGAATCCAGCCGTCGATCGCACCGCCACGGCAACTGGCACCCGCGCGCTGCCTAGAAGTTCACCCGCAGGCGCGCGCCGCAGGTACGCGGCGCTACCTTGCCGTTCGGTGTGGTGTAGGACACATGGTGAAGGTTGGCTGCGTGTATTCGGACGAATCGTATCGGGCATGCACATACCCGGCTGCTACCCGGAACTGATCCGACTTCAGTGGCGCCATGTCACATCAATGCTGCCGCCATAGGATGTGGCATCGCCGGCATTGACTATGAACGCGCCCGTCCTGCCGCTCAAATTTGAATGGCGGGGCAATTGCCTGGTTGATGCCGCCCGCCTTGAACCCGCTGGCCACCGTTGCAAACAGCATGCTTTGCGGCGCGAGGTTGTATTCGACGCCGGCGCGATAATTGGTGGCGCTGTCTTTGTACCGACAACGCTTGCTGTTTGTTGCGAGCTCTCGATTGGTCAGTCGAGCGGGGTTCCACGCGGCAGGCGATCGTAATAGTCGAGCATGATGGCCAGCGCCCGGTCTTCCTTGACAAGCTTTGCCTGCCCATGAGGGCGAAAGCGTATGGTGCGCACGATCTGGGAATCCTCCTCATTCAGCTTGCGCAGGTAGCCGGCGAGACCGATGAGCGCTGCTTCCGCCTGCGGCGGGCCGGCCGGACAGGCGGACTTGAGTACGCCTACCACACCGAACTGGTGATGCCAGCTGGGAAATGGCGAGTTGGAGGTCGGCATGATGAAATGCCCTGGCGGAAAGGGCTGCATGTCGCGCATCGAGAAGGTGTTCTGGAAGAAGACCTTGCCGCCACCCGTCGGATGCACCACGTCGAGGTCGAACGAGATCGATGTCGGGTTGACGGTCAGGTTGAGCGGTTCCGAATTGTGCGGAAAGCCGTGCACGGTCTTCACATGCTGGATATCCAGCGCGTTGGTGATCGGGATCCAGCTCTCGACGTTGTGCAGCCCCATGTCCAGCGCCTGGAAGTAGACATCGTCCTCGGTGACACCGAGCAGGGTCGGCACCTCGCCCATCGGTTCACGTCCGTTGAAGACCCAGATGATTCCCCACCTTTCGGCGACTGGATAATTCTGGATACTGGCGGTCGGCAGACCCCTGCCGAGCGACGGAACGTGCGCGCAGGCACCACCGGCGTCGAAGCGCCAGTAGTGGTAGGGGCAACGGACTTGTCCTTCCACCAATTGCCCGTACGACAGATCGGCCCCCAGATGCGGGCAATAGGCCGATTGCACTATCGCCGCGCCATCCGGCCCGCGATAGGCGATGATGCGCGAGTTCACGAAGTCGATGCCCTTGATTGCGCCGGGGGCCAGCTCGGTCGACAGGCAGACCGGGTACCAGGACTTGAAGTAGGCGCCGTCCTGCCAATAGCGCAGGTTGATTCCCTCGGTCACCGTTTTCGCATTAGTGGCCATCGTTTATCCCCCGTAATTTTTTCAGTTGCTTAGTAGAGTAGTGCCGCCTCATCAGCTCAGTCAAATCTTTCATATGTCGAGTTTTACACATGACCGAATCTTCCGAACCTGAAGACGTAAGTGAAACCAGCAGCAGCGATCCACCGATTTCGGTTCTCGGCTACGGTCTCATGGCCCGCCTGGCGCAAATCGAATGCACCGGCTATGAACTTTCGCTGGTGATGGGACCGCCCCGCAACTTCCTGTGGGAAGCGAAGCACAGCCAGATCTATCCAGTGCTCGCCGAACTCAAGCGAGCCGGTTGCGTGACTTATTCGCGCATCACACAGGAGACCAGACCCGACAAGAAGATCTATCGGCTCACGGACAGAGGTTGGGAACGACTCAGGCAGTGGGCCCGGCAGGGTCCGACACGCACACCCGTCAGGAACGAGTTTTTCATGAAATTGACAGCGCTATGGACGCTGCAACCGCCGGATGCGCTGGAAATGCTCGAGCGGCAGGTCGAAATGTTGAGTGCGGAAATCGACATGATGGACACGCATCTGCGCGATCTGGAAGTTCGTACCGACATGCGTCCGCCGTTTCCGCCGCATCACGAATACTTTGGTATCTATGCGGCTGTCGCGCTGACCAAGCAGACCACTGAAGCGACACTGGCAACCTGTCGGGAACTGATTGCGCGGATTCAGGGCACGATGCCGGCGTCTGAATGAATCTATGCCGGCAGGTAGATCGTCTTCAGCTCCAGGTAGGGCTGCAGGCCTTCGGGTCCACCCTCGCGACCCATGCCCGATTGCTTGTAGCCGCCGAACGGGCAGCAGGGATCGATCTGCAGTCCGTTGATGCTGATGTTGCCGGTGCGGATGCGGCGGGCAATTCGTTCCGCACGATCCGGATCCGATGAGAACACCGTGCCACTCAGTCCGTAGACACTGTCGTTGGCGATGCGGATCGCCTCTTCATCGTTCTCGTAGCTGATCACCGAAACCACCGGCCCGAAGATTTCCTCCTGGGCAATCTTCATGTCGTTCGTCACCCGGTCAAAGACTGTCGGTGCGACGAAGTAGCCGCGATCGAGGCCTGGAACACCGCCGCCGCCCAGGACGACGCGAGCGCCTTCCTTCTTGCCTGCTTCGATGTAGCCCATGACGCGATCCCGCTGGCGGGCCATTGAGACGGGGCCAATGTGGGTGGTTTGCTGCCACGGATCGCCCACTGTCATGCCGCCGATGGCAGTCGTGAAGGCATCCAGCACCTCATCGTGCCGTTTCTTCGGGACCAGAACCCGGCTCTGGGAAAAGCAGATCTGTCCGCTGAACGGCATGGTGAACGCGGCGGTGGTGTTCAGCCATTGCTGAAGATCCGCATCGTCACAGATGATGGAGGCTGACTTGCCGCCGAGTTCCAGGCTGACCCGAGCCAGTCGATCGGCGCACACGGACGCGATGTGCTTACCCGCAGCGGTGGAGCCGGTGAAACTCACCTTGTCCACGGCAGGTTGGCGGATCAGCCAGTCGCCTGTCTCGCGGCCGCTGGGCACGACATTGATGACTCCGGGCGGCAGGCCGGCGGCATCGGCGCATTCGGCAAGCAGCAGTGCATCCAGCGGCGTTTCCGGGCTCGGCTTGATCACCGTCGTGCAGCCTGCCAACAGGGCAGGGCCCAGCTTCTGGGTAAGAAGTATCAAGGGCGTATTCCAGGGAACGATCAGTGCCGCCACGCCCACCGGTTCCTTCACCACCTTGGCCCGCCCCATCGCAACCTTGCGCTCGGTTTCGAATTCGTAGGTGTTGGCCATGGCGCCGTAGTAATCCAGGTAGACGGCGCCGAGGCCGGTGAATGCGTCGGCGAACCAACGCGGCACGCCGACCTGGGCAATCCAGAGCCGCCGCAAGATGTCTTCGCGTTTCCTGAGTTCCCCGGCCAGGCGCTCGAGACAGGCGCCCCGTTGCTGCGGCGACAGGCGCGGCCACTCGCCGCGATCGAATGCCTGTCGAGCTGCCTTGACAGCCGCGTCCATGTCGGCGGGCATGCCTGCCGGAACGCGCAACGTGATTTCTTCGGTAACAGGCGAAACGAGCTCGAGCGTCTCGCGCGAAGCGGGTGTACGCCACTGACCGCCGATGTAGAACTTCGTTCTCACGTTATCGGACAGTTCCGCCACTGGATCGAAACGACTGATTGCGCTCATGGAGCACCTCCCTGGAAAGAGTTTCGACGCTGCCGTCTCAGGCCCCCGTCACCGTGTCTGCAATCCGGTCGGGTTGCCCGGGATCATCGTCGCCTCTCCAGGCCGTGTGACCGTCAGGCCGCACCAGAACGAGGTTTCGCTCGTATGCGGCAATCATCTCCGGCATCCGTGTTCTGAGTACGTCGATGGGGATATGTCGGGTGCGGAATGCCTTTTCGAGAGTGGTTTCCGCGGCATCGGCGCGACAATCGACCAGCGTCCAGCCGCGCTGAAAGTGGTCGAGGGTCGAGCAACCCGCGGCAAGCCACACATGCGGCGCGCGGCTGCCGGTCCAGGTGGTTGGACGATAGACCTGCGGATCGTCGGGTGGCTCGGGCGTGTCATCTGGCACGACGATGGGTGAATTGGCGTATCGATAGCCCAGCTGAATCCCCTGGGTCTGGTACTCGCGTCCGCGGGCCTCGCTGATGAGAGTGGCCGCGTCGGCCCGCGCCCGTTCGCCCTGCAGACCTTCTGCCTCAAGCAGCGGATCGCATTTGACCAGCTTGTCGCGCTGCCAGTTTGCGGCGGCCTCGGCGGTATTGCGCACGGCGATCGGACGGCGCTCCGCTTCGTAACTGTCGAGCAGCCGCGTTCCGCCCCAGCCTTGCAATCGCGCTGCCAGTTTCCAGCCCAGATCAACGGCATCGCCAATGCCGGTATTGGCACCGAAACCGCCTTTGGGCCAGCGCAAATGCGCTGCGTCGCCGGCAAGGAATATGCGGCCGCGTTGATAGCGTTCGGCCACTACCTGATGGCCGGACCATGGCTGGGCACGGAGAATCTCAATTTCGGTGAGCCCCTCGAGCGCGGCTCGCACCTCTTCGAGCGGATCGACTGTCTCGCCTTCTTCGATATACATCGAGAACCGCCAAAGGGTTCTGCCATCGACGGCCGTGACGTACGGTTTGCGCGGTGCGTTGATGGCGTGCAGTTGTACGATGGGATGGCCGAATCGTCGTTCCAGTACTGACAGCAATTCCGGTGCGCGAAAGTAGACCGCAAAGTTGCTGCCTTGACCGAAGGTTCCCCGGTATTCGATATCAAGGGCCTTGCGTATGTTGCTGCGCGCGCCGTCGCAGGCGGCGACATACTGGGCGTTCACCGTCCGCGTGCTTTGCGACTGAAGATCCAGGAGCGTGACCTCGACATGATGCGTACGCTCCCGACAGGAAGCCACCCGGGTGCGATAAGCGATTTGTCCGCCTCGATCCAGCACGGTTTCGCGCAGCACACGATCGAATATCCGCTTCGGACTGAAGCACGGTCCTTCGGGTGAGATATCGGACGCCGCAGTCGGGATCGCAGCGTTACTTGATCCCTTGAACATCGATATCAGTCGGCCACCGAAAGTGGTGCAAAAGCCGACATTGAGGGGAAACGAATCCGGAAAATCATGGTGATGACGCACGACAGCCGAGATACCCCAGCGCCGCAGATGTTCCATCGTCCGGGAGAACATGCCCTCGGCCGCCGGAAAGACGACCTCGCCCTCTCCCTCATCCACCAACAAATAGTCAATTTTCCGGTAGGTCAGTTCGTTCGCCAGAGCGAGCCCGACGGGGCCGGCTCCAACGATCAGGACCGCGACTTCACTCTTCACCGCCCCTACCTCTGAAGTTCCAATCGGGCGCGGGGATCATAAGTTCCGTGCCGTCAGTATGTAAATGTTTTCATATGTAATGCTTGACGGCCAAATCGACTCCGCTTACAAAGCCGGCAGCATGCTTCGGTAAACCCTGTCCGTGGAGACGCGCCCGTGAGTGATGTGCCCCTGGATGCCATTGAGCGCCTGAAGCCACAGACCGCGCGGCTCCCATCGATACGGTGTTCGGAAATCGTCCTGCAGACGGCTAAGTACCAGCAGATGTGCGACTGGTATCAGGCGGTGCTCGGGTTGCCGTGGGCGGTCAGCAACGAGTCTCCCCAGTACAGCGGTACCAGCTATCCGGGTTCACCCAAGCAGGTTCGCGCCTCGGACGTCCGGGCCAGCTTCATGTTTCTCGATCCGGACATCCATACCGGCCAGACACTGGGGATCTTTGAGGTGCCCGGCGTATCGAGCTCGTTGTCGGGAGATCCCGGATTGAATCATTTTCAATTCAAGCACAGGGATATCCATGCGCTGATGGCGCGAATTGAACTGCTGCTGGCAGCCGGCATCAAGCCGCACAGGGCCGCGAACCACGGGCCGATTACGAGCTTCTATTTCTGCGATCCGGATCTGAATGTGGTTGAACTGGCTGTCAACAACTTCCCGGATCGGGAAGCATTCAATGCCTTCGTCAGGTCCGAGCAATTTCGTCGCAACCCTTCCGGAGTCGAGATCGAACCGGACGATTTCATACGGCGGTACAAATCCGGGGAGTCGACGGATCAGCTGCTGGGGCTGCCGTAGGAATGGATGCTGTGTCAGGTGTTTCTGCGGCGCTGTCGCAAGAAGTATTGATCGCGGCGGCCTGTACGTCCGTCGCCACGCGGTTCATGGCGCACTTCGATGCCAATGACGGCGCGGGCATGGCGGAGCTGTTCACGGCAGATGGTGAGTGGACCCGGATCGATGGCGTGGTGAGAGGGCGAGCAGCGCTGCTGGAAATGATGGCGCGACGCCCGGGCAGCATTCTGCTGCAGCACATTCTGACCAACTTCGTCGTGGACGTGCGGGGACCCGATCGAGCCGTCGTGAAATCGGTCGTGACCGTCTATCGCCACGACTTCATGGGCGAGCGCAGGCAGCTGCCGGCGCCGCTGGACGGTGTACATGCGGTCGGCCGCTATGTTGACGAGCTGGTGCTTACGGAAATGGGCTGGAAGATTGCGCGCAAGAGCAGCGAGTCCGTGTTCGTGCGCACTGAAGCACCCGGAGGCCGCACATGAGGCTCGCAAAGGTCCAGCACAATGGCCGGATCGCAGCGGCAAACATCTCTGCGGATCGGGTGCGCATTCTCGGCGATTGGAGTTCCAGCCCGGAGGAACTCGCGCCGTTCGAGCTGCCGACATTGTCGACTTCGGAGCTGGCAACACGGATTCGGACGGCGGACGAAAACTTTGCCCTCGACGACGTACGCCTGTTGCCGCCAATACCGCCACTCGCCAAGCTGATCTGCCTGGGGTTCAATTATCGCGAACATATCGAGGAGACCCGCAACGATGTTGCCGAGAATCCGGCGTTGTTCATCAAGCTGCCGGATGCACTGGTCGGACAGGATGAACCGATCCTGCGGCCGCGTGTTTCCGGGCATTTCGACTATGAAGGGGAAATCAGCGTCGTCATTGGCAAGGCCGGACGGCACATTGCGCGCGAGGAGGCGTTATCCCATGTCTTCGGTTACACGATCATGCTCGACGGCAGCGTACGCGACTATCAGAAGCACTCGCCTTCCGCTGGCAAGAACTTCTGGCGTTCGGGATCTCTCGGACCGTGGATCGTCACGGCCGACGAAATACCGGATCCCTCCCGCCTATCGCTGCAGACCCGGCTCAACGGCGAGACCGTACAGTCCGGGACCGCAGACCTGATGGTTCATGACATTCCGACGATGATTGCCTATATCTCGCGTTGGACACCGCTTGCACCCGGCGACATCATCGCCACGGGGACGCCGGGCGGCGTGGGATCGCGCCGCAGCCCGCCGCTGTGGATGAAGCACGGCGATACGATAGAAGTCGAGGTAGCGGGCATCGGCACACTGCGCAATCCTGTACGGGACGAGGGCTGACGCCCGTCGGCGAGCGCGTCGCCGCGGGCGCTTGCGAGCGAGAGCCTCCCGGTATCGGCTATTTCTGCGTGACTTCCATGGCCAATACCGAGGTCTTGCCGTCGACCATCCGGGATGCGGCAACCACTTCGTCTCCAGGTTTGACCTGGCTCAGTTCCATGGGCGCGCCCTTTCCGACCTTGGCCGAGAGAGGCACGGCGATACGCTGCTCGCCATCCTTGTAGGAGATGGTCAGCTCCAGATCCTTCGCTGGATCACCCTTCACCGAAGTAACGTTACCCACGGTCCGCGTGGTTCCCGGGGAAACCGGGAAGTGACCGGAATTAACCATTTTCGTATCTGCCGGGATGATGGTGCAGCGGGTAGCCTGCAGCTGCTGGCCGGAAACGCCCGTTGCATTGCAATTAACAAGCTTGGCGGCGGCCAGCTCCGCGCGTGGTGCGTCCACCGTGCGCCCGACCCGTGCGTCCGCAGGTACCACGACTTCGATCGTCTCGCCCTTTTCCGAGACAACGGTCAATTTGTCCCCCGATACGCTTTGCACGGTGCCGGCGACGCGCTTTATCCCCGGCGGAGGACCGGCGGCGGGTGACTGTGCCAGTGCATGGCTGCCCAGCAATACGAGCGCGCTGAATGTACAGATGGAAGAACGCATGATGGCCCCCTTAAGTGAAGTTGCGCGCATGTTAAGGAACTTGGGATATGGCCGCCAGATGGGCTGACCGGGTGGCGCGCCGACAGGAGGAATCGGGCCGCGGGCTACTTCGTGGTGTCGGACTTGCTGCTGGCGATCTTCTGTTTGGCGTCGCGCGCGCCTTCAGCCACCGCGTGTGCCGCCTTCCTGGTGTCTTGCTTGATCGACTGGCCGGCGGCCCTGGATTCCCGGGCGACGGTTTGCGCGGCCTTCTTCACTTCGTGGCCGAATTCGACCGCGTCGCGCTTGATGGTCTCCTTCACGCCCGGCTCGTCGGCCGCGCCGGCGGGAGTCGTGCCCAGCAGCGCTACGGCGAGCGCGCCCAATGTAAGGCTTACGATGGTATTCATGTGCTCATTCCTCTGCTGCCCTATAGTTGGCCCTGTCTGAGCGCAACTATAAATCTCGCTTTGGGGGAATGAAATGACGCAAGACGCGCAGCAAGCACCCGTTGCCCATCGCACAGACGGGTATGCGTGGTATGCGCTCGGTCTGCTGTGTTTCGTTTACATGATCAACTTCATCGATCGACAGATCCTGTCTATTCTGGCTGAAGACATCAAAGCCGATCTGCAACTGACGGATGCCCAGCTCGGCTTCCTCTATGGCACCGCGTTCGCGATCTTCTACACGCT
Organism: Gammaproteobacteria bacterium; assembly: GCA_020029535.1. Classification (GTDB taxonomy): domain Bacteria; phylum Pseudomonadota; class Gammaproteobacteria; order Steroidobacterales; family Steroidobacteraceae; genus FEN-1191. The sequence continues at coordinate 37,886 of JAIBJM010000032.1, forward strand.
GTTTGGCATACCGCTCGGGCGGCTCGCCGACAGCTGGTATCGAGGGCGTCTGATGGCGTTGGGTCTGGCAGTGTGGTCATCGATGACCGCGCTGTCGGGATTTGCGGGTTCCTATCTGCAGCTGGCGGCCGCGCGCATTGGCGTCGGTGTCGGAGAAGCGAGCGCTTCGCCCGCCGCGTTCTCCATGCTGGCCGACTACTTCCCGAAAAAACGCCGGGCACTTGCGATGGCCATCTATTCGGCCGGGCTCTATATCGGCATGGGCATCAGTTTGCCCTTGGGAGGATGGGTCGCGTCGACCTGGGAGCATCGCTACGCGGCGGGTGGTGCGCCATTGGACCTGGCGGGCTGGCAGGCCGCGTTTCTCGCGGTGGGTATTCCCGGACTGCTGGTTGCGCTGCTCGTCGCAGCGTTGAAGGAACCTCTCCGCGGCGCATCCGATGGCCGGCCCTCCGCAATTGCGAAGCCCGGAGCATGGAGAGATTTCTTCAGTGAGTTCGCAGCGTTGGTGCCGCCCATCACCCTGTGGCGGGTCAGCCGGATTCCGGGCGGGCTGCAGCGCAATCTGATGACGGCCGCGGTCATCGCCGCCGCAGTCACCGGTCTTGTCCTGCTTACCGGCGACCTTTTGCAATGGTGCGCTTACGGCGTTGGCATTTACTCGGTGATGTCCTGGGTCCAGGTACTGCGCACCAGGGATCCAGCGACTCACGAGCTGATCTGGGCCACACCGACGGTGCTGTTGTGCATCCTGGGTTTCGGTGCGCTGGCTTTCTTCATCTACGCCTACAGTTTCTGGGTTACACCCTACGCCATTCGCACGTTCGCCATCGCCAAGGATGCTGCCGGCCTCTATCTGGGAATACCGGGCGCGATTGCATCGGCCCTCGGCGTCATTCTGGGCGGCAGATTGTCGGACTGGTGGAAGGAGCGCGATGCACGCGGCCGCCTGTTCGTCGGCATGCTGTCCGCGGCATTGCCGGTGCCCTTCGTGCTGGTCATGTTTACTTCCGGGAGTTTTTCGCTGTATGCGCAGCTCAGTCCCGTGGTCTATTTCCTCAGTTCGTTGTGGGTCGGATCGGCCGTCGCGGCATATCAGGATTTCGTGCTGCCGCGCATGCGCGGCATCGTTGGCGCCACCTACATTCTGGGTTCGACCATGGTCGGTCTGGCGCTCGGTCCCTACGTCACCGGCAAGGTGGCGACGCTCACCGGTTCGCTTTCGCTCGGCATCTTCGCACTGCTGGCCGCCATACCGGTCGCACTCATCGCGCTGTGGGTCGCGAGCCGCAGCACGGCACGGACCGAGGCGACGAAGTTCGCGCGTGCGGCTGCGGTCGGGGAGATTTAGGCAGGCAGACAATGAAAGCGGTGCTGGCTGCCAGGCTGCGCCGATTCAGCGCCCGTGCTCTGCTCGGGTGTCCGATAGCGACAATGTGTGCTTGGGAAATGCTTTCAGAAGCTTGCCATCCATCGTCACCAGCTTGACGCCCAGCTGCATAGCCAGCGCCGCGTATTCGCAATCATAGGCAGAGCAGTCGCTGCTGCGCGCGAGTTCCAGGACTTCTTGTGACTTCACGTCATGCTCGGCGCTGGCCATGAAGTGTTCAGCTTCCGCCTGCAGGACGCAGGCTTCGTCGAACGACAGCGCCTTGCGGCGCATGTAGCCGGCCAGAACATTGCGGAACTCGCTCCTCCAAAGCATCGGCGCCACCCAGTCGGAGTCCTTCCGCAGCAGCGCCTCTGCCATCGGTGTCTGCGATGTCGGCAGGAACAGATACACCAGTATGTTGGTGTCGACGACGATCAAGGACGGCCGGCGCGCTTCAGTGCGTCGATGTCGCGAGCCGCGAAGCGGCCCTTCGGCAGGGTTGCGCGCAGGGTTTTGATGCGCGCAAGGCGTTCCTCCGGATCCATCCGGCCAGGTAGCAGCACGGCTTCGAGACACATGATCGCCTCGCTGTTGAGGCTGCGCCGGTGGGTTGCGGCCGAAGACTTGAGCCGTTCATAGACTTCGTTGGGAATGTTCTTGAGCGTGAGCGTCGTGGCCATGGGGTGCCGCCTCCGTGTCGAAACCATTATGGTTCCATTATGGTTTCGGAGCAATGTGGGCACGACTTTTGGCACAAGCCGGACAATATCGGCTCGATCACGCCAGGCAGATCTGGAAATTGATCGGATTTGTATCAATAAACAGGAGGGTAGCGGTAAATCTAGATTTCCATTTATGGAGCCGGCATTCAAACCGTATCAAGGATGAATTCGGGCACCACGCCCAGCCGGCGATAGCGCGCCAGCGTCACCGCAGGCAGCTTCGCGATGTTTCGCACGGTGCCGCGGCAGACTTGCTCGCCGCAGTTGCAGCGCATGGTCCAGACATCATCGGCGCCCAGCAGCGTGGAGTAGTCGTGCGTTACTTCAGTACCCGCGGAGATGGTTGCAATCGCCTTGAGAATGAGGGTGCGTCCACGCCGGACAATGCCGGTGTTGGGATGGCAGGAGTGATTGGCGAAGGCGCCCAGCTGTCCGGCCGGATCCAGGTAGCGATCGGCGTCGTAACGAAAGCAGTTGGCGCCTGATTTCGGGTCCTTTTCCCAATAACGCCAGACTTCGTCGGCAGTCACCAGTTTGCCCATGATGGGCATGACCCCTTGCCCGGCCCGGAACGGCCGCAGGGCCACCAGGCCGCGACCGTTCTTCACCTTCTGCACCTGAATCCATCCGCGCGGGTCAGTGGGAATCGCCATATCGTCGGCAATGTAACCACTTTGTCACCGAGCCGCGACTGCGGCCGTTACTGGCCGCGGGGCAGCATGCGCTCACTAAAGGGGCGCGCATGTCCATTGACTTCGAACGCATCTCCAAACGCTACGGCGAACTGACCGTCGTCAACGACGTGTCGCTGCACATTGCCAGCGGCGAGTTCTTCGTGCTGCTGGGCCCCAGTGGCAGCGGCAAGAGCACGCTGCTGCGTGCGGCGGCCGGCCTCACCGGCATCGAGGATGGTCGCATCCTGTTCGACCGCCGCGATGTCACGCATGTGCCGGCGCGACAGCGCGGCGTGGGTCTGGTGTTCCAGCACTACGCGCTGTTCCGTCACATGACAGTGGGCGAGAACGTCGAGTTCGCGCTGCGGGTGCGCGGTGTGAAGCACGCCGATCGCGCCCGCCGGCGCAACGAACTGCTGCAGCTGGTGGCGCTGGATGACTTCACCAACCGCATGCCGGGGCAGCTGTCGGGCGGCCAGCAGCAGCGCGTGGCGGTGGCGCGTGCGCTGGCGCATGAGCCGGCGGTGCTGCTGCTGGACGAACCCTTCGGCGCGCTGGATGCGCAGATCCGCGTCGAGCTGCGCGAGACCATCCGCCAGGTACAGCGTCGCCTGGGCATGACCACGATTCTCGTGACGCATGATCAGGAGGAAGCCTTCGCGCTGGGCGATCGCATCGGCGTGATGCACAACGGCCGACTGCTCGAGACCGGCAAGCCCGAGATGCTGTACCGGCATCCGGCGACACGTTTTGTCGCTACCTTCCTCGGCGCGGCCAATCTGTTTCTCGGCGAGCTGTCGGCTGGTGGGCTGAAGCTGGGCCAGGCACAGATCGCCGCCGCCGACAGCCAGCGCGCGTCCGGTCATGGCGAGGCCGTGACGGTGGTGCGTCCCGAGGACATCGAACTGGCCGACAGCGAGGCGCGCCTGCACAGCACGCCGTTGTGCAGTGGCCATGTGCAGTCGCTGAGCTTTGCCGGCGGCGTGCAGAGGCTGCGCGTGCAACTGCCCGGCGACAGTGCCGTGCAGTCGGCCGTGAATCTGGCCAATGCCGCGCCGCTGGTGCTGGAAGTGACCCGCAACAGCAGCGAGCAACTGCAGCTGGCACTGAATGCCGGACAGCGCGTGGCGGTGGGCGTGCGCCGCGTGCATCTGCTGCCGACGCCGATCTCCAGTTTCCGCATCCTGGCCGACTCGGCGCAGGACGCCTCGCAGCTGCGCAACAGTCCGCTGCTGAACCAGCTGGCTACCAGCATGCGGGCCCGCATCATCGACAGCACCGCCTCGAGCGGCGAGGGCAATGTTACGCAGGGCGTGGCCGTGCTGGCCGCGGATTCCCGCGCCATTCCGACCATTGCCGCGGCGCTGGCGCGTGGCACGCAACGGCTGTTGTGCATTCCGGCCGGCGCGCCGTTGCCGCGGCGGGTCGTGATCTGCACCGACAGCGATGCTGCGCGTCCGGCGGCGCTGGCGCTGGTGGCCAGCGTGATGCGCCATCTGCACGCCGAGGCCACCTTCGTCAGCGTGCAGAGTCCGGCCGCACCACGTGGCGATGTGGCCGGTTCATTCCGCCGCCTGCTCGACACCCGTGCCGAACTGCTGGAATCGCATGGTCTTGATGTGCGCACCGATCTGCAGGTGGGTGCGCTGGACGACTGGCTGGCGCGTCTGGCCGCCAGCGAAGAGCAGACGCTGATCGTGCTGGGCGTCGCCGGCGATGCAGCGCAGATCGAAGCCACGCTGACACAACGCTTCCAGCCGCTGCTCGGCGGACGCTGCCCGGTGCTGCTGTCGTGTAGTCACGCGCCAGTCGCCACTCTGGGCGCGGCCGGCGCGATGGCAAGTGCACAGGAACCGGATCAACAACTCATTGATGGAGCTGAATAATGGATCGCAAGTTGAATCGCCGCTGGACGCCGGTGTTGGCCGGCCTGCTGCTGGCGCCGCTGGTCGCTGCGGCGGCTGAATCGAATGAAGCCGCGGATGCGGTGGCGCTGCGCGCGCAGATTGAAGAACTGGATCAGAAGCTGAAGATCATCGAGCGTCGCCTCGAGCTGCAGCAGGAGACGGCGGCCACCGCGGCCACCGCCGCACCGGTGGTGCGTGCCGGCGGCGACCGTTTCTCGCTGGCGTCCACCAATGGCGCCAACACCATCCGCTTCCGCGCCGTGCTGAATGTCGATAACCGTCTGTACAGCAATGATCTGGCGCCCAATGGTTCGCCGCTGGCGCCTGGCGCGAACGGCTTTCTGCTGCGTCAGGTGCGCCCGTTCATCGAGGGTACGTTGGGCGGCTTCGTCGACTACCGCATCATGCCGGACTTCGCCGGCGGTCGTACCGTGCTGCAGGACGGCTACATCGTGGCGCGCTTCAAGCCGTGGTTCGCGGTGACGGCCGGCAAGTTCAAGTCGCCGCTGGGACTGGAACGTCTGCAGGGGGACACCGACACGCGCTTCATCGAGCGCGGGTTGCCGGACAAGCTGATCCCCAACCGCGACATCGGCCTGCAGTTCGGCGGCGATCTCGGCGGTGGCAAGCTCAGCTGGCAGCTGGCGTACCTGAACGGCGCGCCGGACGGCGGCAGCTCGGACGGCAACACCAGCGCCGATGCCGACAGCAACGACGACAAGGATGTGGTCGCGCGCGTGTTCACGCTGCCGTTCCGCGATTCGCAGCTGTTCCGGCTGCGCGGTCTCGGCGTGGGTGTGGGCGCCAGCTGGGTGGAGTCCAATGGCCAGCTCGATGGCACCGGCGCCGCGACGCAGTCGCTACTGCCCAGTCTGCGCACCAACGGTCAGCAGACTTTCTTCAGCTATCGCGGTGGCACCACGCCGACCATTGCCTGGGGCAAGCGTGAGCGCATTTCACCGCAGGCCTACTACTACTACGGTCCGTTCGGCTTGCTGAGCGAGTACGTCACCGTCAAGCAGGACGTGCGGCGCGTCAACGGTGCCACGGTGCGCGGGGACTCGCTGAACCACAGCGCCTGGCAGGTGGCCGCGTCCTGGTTCCTCACCGGTGAGGACAACGGCTATCGCGTGCCGGCGCCGAAGAATCCCTACGTCGTCGGCGGCAAGGGCTGGGGTTCGCTGGAACTCACCGCGCGCATCGCCGAACTGGATCTTGACGACGACAGCTTTGCCGGTGGCGCCGATTCGTTCGCCAATCCGGTCGGTTCGGCCAGCAGGGCGACGGCGTGGACCGTCGGCGCCAACTGGGGTCTGACGCAGAACTTCAAGCTGCTGCTGGACTACGAAGAAACGAAATTCACCGGCGGCGGCGCGGGCGGCGCTGACGCACCCACCGAGAAAGTGCTGCTGTCGCGCTTTCAGTTCCAGTACTGAGTACTGATGGAGCAAATGAACATGAACACCTCTTTTTCACGTCGCATGCTGGTGGCCTTGGCCAGCGTAATTACCGCAGGCGCAGTCACGCTGCCGGTTCTGGCCGCCGCGCCGGCGCCGGTGACGCTGCTGAATGTGTCCTACGATCCGACCCGCGAACTGTATGAAGCCGTCAACAAGGCCTTCGCCGCCGAGTGGCTGAAGAGCACCGGCCAGACCGTCACCATCCGCCAGAGTCATGGTGGCTCGGGCGGCCAGGCCCGCGCCGTGGCCAACGGACTCGAGGCCGATGTGGTCACGCTGGCGCTGGCCTTCGATGTGGACGCGCTCTACAAGCAGGGCAAGCTGATTCCGCAGAACTGGGCCGCGCGTCTGCCCAACAACAGCGCGCCCTATACCTCGACGATTGTTTTTCTGGTGCGCAAGGGCAATCCGAAGAACATCCGTGACTGGGGCGATCTGGCCCGCGCCGGCGTGTCGGTGATCACGCCGAATCCGAAGACCTCGGGCGGCGCGCGCTGGAACTATCTCGCTGCCTGGCAGTGGGCCAAGCGTCAGCCTGGCGGCAGCGATGCGAGTGCCGAAGCTTTCATCAAGAAGGTGTACGCCAATGTGCCGGTGCTGGATTCGGGTGCGCGCGGATCGACGGTGACATTCGTCGAGCGCGGCATTGGCGACGTGCTGCTGGCCTGGGAAAACGAAGCGCTGCTGGCCAAGAAACAACCGGGCGGCGACAAGTTCGACATCGTGCTGCCCTCGCTCAGCATCCTGGCCGAGCCGCCGGTGACGGTGGTGGACAAGGTGGCCAGCCGCCGCGGCACCACCAGAGTGGCGAATGCCTATCTGCAGTTCCTGTACACGAAGCAGGGCCAGGAGATCGCGGCGCAGAACTTCTACCGCCCGCGCGATGCCGGGGTTGCGGCGAAGTACGCGGCGCAGTTCCCCAAGATATCGCTGTTCACGATCGATGAGGCCTTCGGCGGCTGGGACAAGGCGCAGGCCAGCCACTTTGCCGATCGCGGCAGCTTCGATCGCATCTACACGCGCTGATGACTGCGCGGCACTTCAGGGTGCTGCCCGGCTTCGGCCTGACCATGGGTTACACGTTGCTGTATCTGTCGCTGATCGTGCTGATTCCGCTGTCGGCCGCCTTCCTGCGCAGCGCCGAGCTCGGACCGGAACGGTTCTGGGCCGTCGTGACCACCCCGCGCGTACTGTCCGCGCTGCGGCTCAGTTTTGGCGCGGCGTTGCTGGCGGCGCTGGTCAATGCCGTGTTCGGCTTCATCATTGCCTGGTCGCTGGTGCGGCTGCGCTTCCCGGGCCGTCGCATTGTCGATGCCATCATTGATCTGCCGTTTGCGCTGCCCACTGCGGTGGCGGGCATTGCGCTGACGGCGCTGTACAGCGCCAACGGCTGGATCGGCCGCATCATCGAGCCGCTGGGTTTCAAGGTGGCCTACACGCCGACGGGCGTGGTGCTGGCGCTGATGTTTGTCGGATTGCCGTTCATCGTGCGCACGCTGCAACCGGTGATCGCGGATCTGGATCGTGAACTGGAAGGCGCTGCCGAAACGCTGGGTGCCTCGCGGTTGCAGACCTTCCGCTGGGTGGTGCTGCCGGCGATCTGGCCGGCGTTGCTGACCGGCTGCGCGCTGGCCTTTTCGCGCGCGGTGGGCGAGTACGGTTCGGTGATCTTCATCGCCGGCAATATTCCGCTGCAGTCGGAAATCGCGCCGCTGGTGATCATGACCAAGCTGGAGGAATTCGAGTACGGCGAAGCCACGGCCATTGCCGTGGCCATGCTGCTGATCTCGTTCACGCTGATGCTGGCCATCAACGGTCTGCAGCTGTGGGGGCAGAGGCGGCAGCGGAGTCGCACATGAAACCCTCGCGCGTGCCGGCCAATCTGGGTGCCATGCTGCTGCTGGGCGTGGCGCTGGCCTATGTGGGCGTGCTGGTGCTGCTGCCGCTGCTGGTGGTGTTCGTCGAAGCGCTGCGCAGCGGTGTCGGCGCCTATCTGGAAGCGCTGTCCGATCCGTACGCGCATTCGGCCATCCGCCTGACGCTGATGACCGCGGCCATCAGCGTGCCACTGAACCTGGTGTTCGGCGTAGCCGCTTCCTGGGCCATCACCAAATTCGACTTCCGCGGCAAGAATGCGCTGATCACCTTGATCGATCTGCCGTTCGCGGTGTCGCCGGTGATCTCGGGCCTGATCTATCTGCTGGTGTTCGGCGCGCAGGGCTGGCTGGGTCCCTGGCTGCTGGAGCATGACATCCGCGTGGTGTTCGCCGTGCCTGGCATCATCCTGGCCACCACCTTCGTCACCTTTCCGTTCGTGGCACGCGAACTGATTCCGCTGATGCAGGCGCAGGGCACCGATGAAGAAGTTACCGCACTGTCGCTCGGCGCCTCCGGCTGGCAGACCTTCTGGCTGGTGACGTTGCCGAACATACGCTGGGGCCTGCTGTACGGCGTGCTGCTGTGTAATGCCCGCGCCATGGGTGAGTTCGGCGCGGTGTCGGTGGTCTCGGGCCATATCCGCGGTCTGACCAACACGCTGCCGCTGCACATCGAGATCCTGCACAAGGAATACAACCCGGTGGGCGCCTTTGCCACCGCCGCGCTGCTGGCCATGCTGGCGCTGGTGACGCTGATCACCAAGTCCTTGCTCGAGATGCGGCATCCCGAGCTGCGGCAGGGTGTGGCGCGGCAACGCTGAGTGGTCCTCATTCCAGGTGGTAGGCTGGCGACAATGAGTGCTCGGGCACCCAAGTCCGCACCGCAGATTGGTCTGGCCTCCTGGCTGGGCGGCGGCAGCGTGTTCGTGGTGCTGATCGCGGTGGCAGCCATGTCCATCGCCTGCGCACTGCTGCTGGAGCGCGTGGTGCGGCAGCAGGCGCTGGTGCGGGTGCAGCTGGCCGCCACCAGTGCGCGCGAGCTGCTGCGACGCGCGGGCGAGGATGTGCTCACCGATACACAGGTGCTGGCCGACCGGCCGACACTGTTGCGGTTGCTGCAGGAGGGCTCGGAAGCCGAGTTGTTGCCGTTCATCACGCGCTACTGCGAATCCAGCGACAACGATGTCTGCCTGTTGTACGGACCCGCCGGACAACTGATCAGCAATCGCCCGGCGCTGGCCTGGGAATCGATCGCCGCCGCCAATCGCGAGCAGGGCGAGCGTTTCCTGTTGGCCCCGAAGGATGGTCAGGCGCCGTGGTGGGGTGCCACGTTGCGCGTCACCGGTCTCGATGGCTGGCAGGTGGTGGTGCTGCGGCAGGCCAGTGCCGCGCTGGTCGAGGATCTCGGCCGCCAGGTCAGCGCCACGGTGCAGCTGATCAACTTCCCCGGTTACAAGGCACCGCCCGATGATCCGCTGACGCCATTGCATACGGCGACGCTGGCCAATGGCCGCGTCAGCGCGCTGTATCTGGAGAACGGCGCACAGTTTGCCGCCAGCGTGGCAGTGACAGCAGTGACCGGCGAAGTGATCGCACTGCTGGATGCACGCATTCCGGCCAGCGAGTTCAGCGCGGCAATTGCCGGCTTCAACCAGCTGTTGGCACTGGTGGCCGTGATCGTTGCAGTGATCGCCGGCGTCAGCGGTGTGCTGTATGGCCGCTGGCTGGCACGCCCGGTGGTGGCGCTGCGCGATGTGGCGCAGCGCATCGGTCGCGGCGATCTCACCGCGTCGGTGCCGCCGGTGGCACCGCTGGAAGTGGGCGCGCTGGCGCAGTCGATGGAGGAGATGCGCGCCAACCTCAATGCGCTGACGCAATCGCTGCGGCGTCGCGAGGCCGAGGCGCAGGCGCTGCTGGGCGGCATTGTCGAGGGCGTATACGCCGTCGATGCCGAGCGCATCATCCGCCATGTGAATCCGCAGGTGGGCAAGCTGCTGCACAAGAGCGACGCCGACATCGTCGGCCACTTCTGCGGCGACGTGCTGCAGCCCGAACGTGTCAACGGCGTGCGGCCCTGCGAGCGCAGCTGTCCAATCGTAGCGGCGCGCGGCAGCGGCCAGGCCAGCAACCCCGAAACGCTGTGTCTGGCTGACGGCAGCCGGCGTTCCACCATCATCGTCAGTGCGGCGCCGGTGGCGGGTCTGCAGGTGCAGGTGCTGCGCGATGAAACCGAACTGGAAGCCGTGCGGCGCGCACGCGACGGCGTGCTGGGCAATATCTCGCATGAGTTCCGCACGCCGCTGGCGGCGCAACTGGCCTCCATCGAACTGCTGCGCGACGGTCTGACCCACATGCAGCCGGAGGCGGCACGCGAGCTGCTGGCCAACGTCGAGCGCGGCGTGCTGCGGCTGATGCGGCTGATCGACAATCTGCTGGAGAGCGTGCGCATCGAAGCCGGCCAGTTGTCCATCCGTCAGCAGCAGGTGGATCTGGGCGAGGTGCTGCATGAGGCTGCCGATCTGATGGCGCCTCTGCTGTCGCAGCGTGGACTGCGGCTGGACGTGCAGCTCGATGCCATCGATGTCGCGGTGCCCGGCGACAGCCAGCGTCTGCTGCAGGTGTTCATCAACCTGCTGTCCAACGCTGCCAAATTTGCGCCAGAAAACAGCACCATACGGGTCGGCGGTGCGAAGTTGCCCGATGCCGTCGAACTGTGGGTGGACGATGCCGGTGAAGAGCCGGCGGGCGGACATAGCGCCGCCATCTTCGAGCGCTTCCGGCGCGCCGAGGGCGCTGAGCCGGATGCGCCGGGGCTGGGGCTGGGGCTGTGGATCGTCAAATCCATCGTTGATCGTCATCACGGCAGCATTGCGGTGACGCGTACCGCAGACCATCACACGCGCTTCCTGCTCAAGCTACCGCTCGAGGTGCAGGCATGAAGGTGCTGGTGGTCGATGACGATGCCGATCTGCTGGCGGTGGTCAGCTTTGCACTGCGCCAGGCCGGCTTTCCGGTGGTGCAGGCCAACAGTTATGGCAGCGCGTTGGCCGAGTACCGCAACGAACAGCCCACGCTGGCCATTCTCGACATCAATCTGCCCGGCGGCTCGGGCTTCGATCTGTGCGAAGTCATCCGGCGCGAATCGGCGATGCCCATCATGATGCTGACCGCGCGCGGCGAGGAAGCCGATCTGGTGCGCGCGCTGGAGCTGGGCGCCGACGACTACCTGACCAAGCCGTTCAGTCCGCGCACGCTGATTGCGCGCGTCAAGGCACTGCTGCGCCGCGCGGGTCTGGAGGGCAGTGCGCAGCCGGCACCCAGCCAGGTCGGCGCGCTGAAACTCGAGGCCGAATCGCTGACGCTGACCATCGATGGGCAGCGCGAGCTGCGGCTGACGCCGCTGGAAGTGCGACTGCTGCAGCTGATGTTCGCCAACGCCGGCCAGGTGGTGCAGGCCGACCGGCTGATGGCGCATGTGTGGGGGCGGCGCGGTGGCGGCGACCGTCAGCTGTTGAAGCAGCTGGTGCACCGGCTGCGCGTCAAGCTGGGCGATGATGCCGAGCAGCCGCGCTGGCTGGAGACCATTCCGAATGCGGGCTATCGGTTGCGTGCTTCTGAGTAGATCACAGTCTTGCCCGCATCGGTGCTGAGGAAGCAGTCTTCGGCACAGGACGGGTCGGGCGCGCTTGATAAAAAGCCGGACGGCTTTTTATCGCGTTCCCTCGCGCCGGCCGGCGGCTCGCGAGGCTAAAGCATCGCTCGCCGCTGATCGGC
>JAIBJM010000117.1 GCA_020029535.1 Gammaproteobacteria bacterium
GGCCGCGCGCCAACGACGGATGCTTCCCGAGCCTGAGCGCGGTGGCCATCGCGACACTGACCGCCCAGTACCGCGAGCACCCGGCTTGGACGGCGCAACTGCACCTGGACAACCTGCGCGCGGCTTGCAAGGCGAGCGAGTCCGACGGTGTTGCCTTGCCGGTGGCCTCGTACGCCACCGTGCGCCGCTACCTGCGCGCCCAGGGGATGCACCGCCAGTCCCGCCCGAAGCGCGCCACCGAGGGCGCCGTGGCCGCCCGTGACCGGCTCGAACAACTGGAGGTCCGCAGCTTCGAGGTCGAGCACGTCGCGGCGTTGTGGCACCTGGACTTCCATCACGCCTCTCGCAAAGTACTCACCCGCGCCGGCGCCTGGGTCAAGCCGATGCTGTTGGGGGTTATCGACGATCGCTCGCGCCTGGTGTGCCACCTGCAGTGGTACCTGGACGAGAGCGCGCAGAGCCTCGTGCACGGGCTGTCACAGGCGTTCATGAAGCGTGGCCTGCCGCGCGCGCTGATGACCGACAACGGCGCGGCCATGCTCAGCGAGGAGGTCACCACCGGGCTGGCCGCGCTCGGCGTCGTGCACCAGACGACGCTGCCCTATAGCCCGTACCAGAACGCCAAGCAGGAGTCCTTCTGGGGCCGCGTCGAGGGTCGGCTGATGGCGATGCTCGAGGGCGAGCAGGCCTTGACGCTGGACGTGCTCAACGAGGCGACCCAGGCCTGGGTCGAGCAGGAGTACCACCGCACGGTGCACACCGAGCTCAAGGTCACGCCGCTGGCGCGCTACCTGGCCGGCCCCTCGGTGGCGCGTAAGTGCCCCGACTCGGTCGTGCTGCGCGACGCCTTCCGGATCGAGGTCCGGCGCCGCGCGCGCCGCGCCGACGGCACGCTCAGCCTGGGTGGCACGCGCTTCGAGATCCCGGCCCGGCTGCGGCACTTGAGCGAGGTGCACGTTCGCTACGCCCGCTGGGACTTCAGCCGCGTCGATCTCGTCGATCCCCGCACCGGCGCCATCCTGTGCCCGATCAGGCCGCTGGACAAGGCTGCCAATGCCGACGGGCAACGTCGGCGGCTCGACCCCGCGGCCACAGACCTGTCGCCCCTGCCGTCAACGGGCATGGCGCCGCTGTTGCGCGAGCTGCTGGCCGAGTACGCGGCCACCGGCATGCCGCCGGCGTACCTGCCCTCGACCGAACCCACCTCATCCGCGCCGATCGTCAACGACCCCCAATGAACCAAAAACTCCTGGCCCTGTACGGGCTGAAGTGGAACCCATTCGCGCCGGAGCTGCCCACCGAGGCGATCTACGTGCCGCCGAAGCTGGAGAACTTCTGCTGGCGCATCGAGCACGCGCAGATCCGCGAGGGAGGCTTCGCCATGATCCACGGCGACCCGGGCACCGGCAAGAGCGTGGCGCTGCGGCTGCTGGCCGATCGTCTGGCGCGGCTGCCCGACGTGATGGTGGGCGTCATCAGCCATCCGCAGAGCAACCTGGCCGACCTGTACCGCGAGCTCGGCGACATCTTCGCTGTGCCGCTGCGCCCGCACAACCGCTGGGGCGGCTTCAAGGCCCTGCGCGAGCGCTGGCTGGCGCACCTGGAGACGACGCGTCGTCGCATGGTGCTGCTCATCGACGAGGCGCAGGAGATGAGCCCGGCCGCGCTGTGCGAGCTGCGCCTGATGGCCAGCGCCCGGTTCGACTCGCAGCCGCTGCTGTGCGTGGTGCTCGCCGGCGACGCTCGCCTGATCGACAAGCTGCGCCGCGAGGAGCTGATCCCCTTGGGCAGCCGCATCCGCACGCGGCTGACCACCGAACACGCCACTCGCGAGGAGCTCATCGACAGCCTTGGCCATCTGCTGGCCGGCGCGGGCAACGCCAGCTTGATGACCCCGCAGTTGCGCCACACGCTGTGCGACCACGCCGCGGGCAACTACCGCATCCTCACCACGATGGCCGCGGAGCTGCTGGCAGCGGCCGCGCAGCGTGAGTTGCCGCAGCTCGATGAGAAGCTCTACCTCGAGGTGTTCGCGCAGCCCGAGGCGCCAACGCCTCGGCGCGCGGCAGCGCGACGCTGATCACCGGGACGCCATCGACATGTCTGCAGACCACCACGACCACGACATCGCGCCGATCCCGCTGCCGCAGCTCAGCGACGATGCCGTCGTCCAGATCCACGACTTCATCTACCACTTCCTCGATCTGTTCGAGGCCCGCTACGGCGATCAGATCCATCGCTACTACGACGAACTCTCGGAGCACAGCATGATCCAGTCCGACCTGCCGCTGGACACCGACGATCCGCCGTTCTGAGCACCGACTCCGCGACCAACGCCGCCAGCTTCAACACTGGCGGCGTTCTTGTTCTTGGTCGTGATGGCCATCGTCGATCTGAACGCGACAGCAACGTCGATCCACATGCCGCCGCCGATGATCACCGTCCGTGATGCCGCCGCCGACCCATCACCGAACTCGATCTGCGCTCCATCGAATTCGCTGATCACACTCAGTGTGCAGGACAGCCGCTTCACGTCGCCGCCGCGTCGGCGTCGCGCATTGAGCGAGTGCCTTTGAGCTCGATTTTGTGGCTTGAGTGCACGACCCGGTCGAGGATCGCAT
>JAIBJM010000033.1 GCA_020029535.1 Gammaproteobacteria bacterium
GTTCGCTGAAACTTTCGCTCATATGCTCTCTTACGCACGAGGCGTATCGGTTGATTCACCCGTTGGCCATCCATGCGCCATCGGGACTGATGCACAACGGACCTGGCTATCCTGCCGGTCCACCTCAAGATTTCGCGGTCGTGGAACTCCACAGCTGACGCCCGGCACCGAGCTGGTGAACACGATCCACCATCTCGGCAATCGTGTGCCCGGTCGAGTCGAGGACGATGGCATCGCTGGCCGGAACCAGTGGCGCTACGCTGCGGCTCGAATCCTGCCGATCCCGGTCGGCTATCTCCCGCGAAAGGGCGGCAAGGGTAACAGCAGACCCCTTTAGCTTCAACTGCTTATAGCGTCTTTGGGCCCTCTCTTCGGGGCTCGCGGTCAGGTAGATCTTCAGGCTGGCGGCCGGGAATACCACGGTGCCCATGTCGCGGCCATCGGCCACCAGACCGGGTGCCCGGGCGAAGTCCCGCTGGCGTTGCAGCAATGCGGCCCGCACCGGTGGCCAGGCGGCCACACGCGAGGCGCCCATGCCGGCCTCTTCGCTGCGCAGCCGGTCGGTGACATCGGCCTCATCGAGCAGGATCAGTTCGGACCCATCGGCCCGCGATGCAAACCGCACCCGCATGGTGCCGGCCAGTGCGGAATGCCCGGACACATCGTCCGGGGCGAGATGCCCGGCGCCGGCCAGCGCCACCAGGCGATACAGCGCGCCGCTGTCCAGCAGATGCCATCCCACGCGCGCCGCCAGTAACCGGCTGATGGTCCCCTTGCCGGCGCCACTGGGACCGTCGATGGTGACCACCGGCAGCGGATTCATGCTTGCAGCTGCAGGCCGACGCTGCGCGCGATGGCGGGGAAGCCCGGGAATGAGGTGGCCACATTGGCCACATCGTCGATACGGATGGCGCCGCTGGCGCACAGGCTGGCGACGGTGAAGGACATGGCGATGCGGTGATCGCCGTGGCTGTCGATGTGGCCACCGACCATGCCGCCGCCGCGGATGCGGATGCCGTCGGGCAGCAGCTCGCACTGAATGCCCACCGCGCGCAGGCCATCGGCCATCACCGCCAGCCGGTCGCTCTCCTTGACGCGCAGTTCCCCGGCACCGCGCACCACTGTCTCGCCGTCGGCGGCTGCGGCGGCAATGAAGAACACCGGGAATTCGTCGATCGCCACGCTCACCAGTTGTTCGGACACTTCAATGCCGCGCAGCTTCGCGGCGTGGACCGTGATGTCGGCGATGGGCTCCGGCCCTTCGCCCACCACCGGCCTGATGCGGATGTCGGCGCCCATCAGACGCAGCATGTCCAGCAAGCCGGTGCGTGTGGGGTTGACGCCCACATTGCGCAGGGTCAGACCCTCATGCGCGGCCAGACATCCGGCGACGATGAAGAAGGCAGCCGAGGAAAAATCGGCCGGCACCTGTATCGCGGTACCACGCAGCGGCTGCCCACCCTGCAGCGTCACCGCCAATCCATCGCGCTGCAGCTGCGCGCCGAAGCCGCCCAGCATGCGTTCGGTATGGTCGCGGGTGATGGCCGGTTCGGTGATTCTGGTGATTCCTTCAGCCGACAGCGCTGCCAGCAGCACGGCCGACTTCACTTGGGCGCTGGCTATCGGCAGCGTGTAGTCGATGCCGTGCAGCCGGCTGCCGCCGTGAATGATCACCGGTGGCCGGCCGTCGCGAGTGTCGATGCGTGCCCCCATCTGGCGCAGCGGGGCGGCGACGCGCTCCATCGGTCGCTTCATCAGCGAGCTGTCACCGATCAGCGTGCTGTCGAAGGACTGGCCGCACAGCAGACCCATGAACAGGCGGATCGCGGTACCGGCATTGCCCATGTCCAGTGCCTGACCGGCGGCGTGCAATGCCGCCGTACCGCGTCCGTGCACCGTCAGATGGTGAGCATCGTGCTGATCCACCTGCACGCCCAGTGCGCGCAGCGCGCGCAACGTGGCCAGGCAATCTTCGCTGGCCAGAAAACCGGTGATCTCGGTGCTGCCGTTGGCAATGCCGCCCAGCATCAGCGCGCGATGCGAAATTGATTTGTCACCGGGCACCGTAATGCTGCCGGAGACGCGGCTCGCAGGCCTTACCAGGTAATGTTGGGTAGCTGCGCCGGAATTCATGAACCCTTTCCAGTCAGTCGCGCCAGTTGCTGCAGCAGACGGTCATTTTCTGCGGGCTTGCCGATCGAAATGCGCAGATATTCGGGCAGGCCGTAACCGCCCAGTGGCCGCACGATCAAACCGGCCTTCAGCAGTTCGTGGTAGATCTGCGCTGCGCGCGGCCCTGCCCGCACCATCAGGAAATTGGCCGCCGAGGGTGCGTGATGCAGCCCGAGTGCGGCCAGCTGCGTTGACATGCGCCGCAATTCACTGACGGTGCTGGCTACGCAGCGTTGCATGTGGGCCTGATCCGAGAGCGCGGCCGCGGCGCCCACCTGGGCGATGGAATTCACATTGAAGGCGGGCCGCAGGCGGTTCAGCGCATCGGCCACCTCCGGATGCGATACCGAATAGCCCACTCTGATGCCAGCCAGCCCGTAGGCCTTGGAGAAAGTGCGCAGCAGCACCAGATTGGGAAAGTCGCGGATCCACTGCATGCCATCCTGCAAGCCCTGCGCCAGGCCATATTCAAGATAGGCCTCGTCCAGCACCACCAGCAGATGATCCGGCACCGCGGCGATGAATTGTCGCAGCGCCTGCGGGTCCACCCAGGTGCCGGTGGGATTGTTCGGATTGGCGATGAACACCAGGCGCGTGTCGCTGGCGATGGCGGCCGCCATGGCCGATAGGTCGTGACCGGTGGCCATGGCATGGCCCTCGGGCAGCGCAGGCGCTGCAATGGCGCGCGCACCGGTGGCGCGGATCACCAGCGGATAGATGGCAAAGCCATATTGCGAATACACCGCGCTGTATGCGCCGGTGAGAAATGCTTCGCACAGCAGCAGCAGCAGTTCGTTCGAGCCATTGCCCAGCGCCAGATGTTCGGTGCCGATGCCGAGGTGGCGGGCCAGAGCATGGCGCAGTTCATGACTGCTGCCATCCGGATACAGCCAGACCTGGTCCAGCTCCTGATGCATCGCGGCCAGCGCCGCAGGGCTGGGTCCCCAGGGATTTTCATTGGAGGCCAGCTTGATGATGTCGCGCAGGCCCAGTTCTCGTTCCAGTTCGCTGATGGGCTTGCCTGGCACATAGGGCGACAGCGCGCGCACCGCTGGCACCGTCAGGCGACCCGGATTGGCAGTGGCGATCACTTACAGAACCGAGCGCGGATACGACCCGAGCACGCGATACAGCGCGGCACGTTCCTTGAGCTGCTCCAGCGCTTTGGCGACGCCGGCATCGCTGGCATGGCCGGCGATATCGATGAAGAACACGTATTCCCACTTACCCTTCCGCGAAGGACGTGACTCGATGCGCGTCATGCTGATGCCGTGCTTCGCCAGCGGTTCCAGCAACCCATACAGCGCGCCCGAGGCGTCGTCGTGACGGGTGGCCAGCATCAGCGTGGTCTTGTCGAGACCGCTGGGCGCCAGGATCTTGCGGCCGATGACCAGGAAGCGCGTGCTGTTGTCCGGCCGGTCCTCGATTTCCTGAGCCAGCAAATTCAGTCCATACACCTCAGCGGCGGTCTCGCCGGCAATGGCCGCCGTGTCCGCCTCATCACGCGCGCGGCGCGCGCCCTCGGCGTTGCTGGCGACGGCAATACGTTCCACATCGGGCAGATGTTCGTCCAGCCAGCCGCGGCATTGCGCCAGTGCCTGCGCATGCGCGCAGACGCGCTGGATGTCGCTGAATTCCTTCATGCGCCCCATCAGGCAGTGGTGAATGCGCAGCTCCACCTCGCCGCAGATATGCAGCGGGCTGGTAAGGAAGCAATCCAGCGTGTTGGTGACCGTGCCTTCAGTGGAGTTCTCCACCGCGACCACGCCGAAATCGGCGTCGCCGGCGGCGACGTCCTGGAATACTTCGGGCACCGAAGGCAGCGCCAGCGCGCGCACCGAATGCCCGAAGTGCTTGAACACGGCAGCCTGCGTGTAGGTGCCCTCGGGACCCAGGAAGGCCACTTTCAGCGGTTCCTGCTGCGCGAGGCAGGCCGACATGATTTCGCGGAACAGCCGCACCATCTCCTCGTCGCGCAGCGGTCCCTCATTGCGCTCGATGACCTGGCGCAGCACCTGGGCTTCGCGTTCCGGGCGATAAAAATCGACGGTGTGGCCGTCCTGGTGCTTGGAGATGCCCACCTGCTGGGCCAGCCTGGCGCGCTGGTTGATCAGCTCCTGCAGCTGCGCATCCAGCGCATCGATCTGCTGCCGCACGGCGGACAGATCGGGCTGCTTGTTGTTCTTCCTGCTGCGCGCCATGCGGACTCCTGGGGAACCCTCAGCTCTGTCGGACAACCCGCGCCGACAATACACCTTCGATCTGCCGGATGCGGTTCACCAGCGCTTCATCGACCGCGCCATCGGCGTCGATCAGCGTGTAAGCATATTCACCGCGCGACTTGTTCAGCAGGTCGGCGATGTTGATGCCGGCACCGGCCAGGCAGGTGGAAATCTGGCCGACCATGTTGGGTACATTGTTGTTGCTGACCGCAATGCGCGTGGCGCCGCTGGCGCGCGGCAGCACGGCTTCGGGAAAATTGACCGAGTTGCGGATGTTGCCGTTCTCGAGAAAGTCACGCAGCTGTTCGGCTGCCATCACCGCGCAGTTTTCCTCGGCCTCGCCGGTCGAGGCGCCCAGATGCGGCAGCGCCACCACGCGCGGATGGTTCTTCACCGCATTGGTGGGGAAGTCGCAGATGTAGGCATGCAGGCTGCCTTCATTCAGCGCCGCCACAACCGCGCCTTCATCGACGATACCGGCGCGCGAGAAATTCAGCACCACGCTGCCCTTGCGCATCAGCTGCAGGCGCGCGGCATTGACCAGCCCGCGGGTGTGATCGTTCAGCGGCACGTGCAGCGTGATCATGTCCGAGCGCGCGAACAGGTCGTCCAGCGACAGTGCCTGCTGCACCGAGGAGGACAGCTGCCAGGCGCGCTGCACGGTGATCTGCGGGTCGTAACCCAGCGCATTCATGCCCAGCGCCAGCGCGCTGTTGGCCACCTCGACGCCGATGGCGCCCAGGCCGATGATGCCCAGCGTGCGACCCGGCAGTTCGAAGCCGACGAAGTTCTTCTTGCCCTTCTCCACCGCCTCGTCGAGCGACTTGTCATCGCCCTGCAGGCCACGGGCAAAATCCCAGGCCTGGCAGATATTGCGCGCGCCCAGCAGGAGCCCGGCCAGCACCAGTTCCTTCACGGCGTTGGCATTGGCGCCCGGCGCGTTGAACACCGGAATGCCGCGCGCGCTGAGCGCGGCCACCGGCACATTGTTGGTGCCAGCGCCGGCGCGGGCCACCCCCAGCAGTGAGTCCGGCAGCGTCATTTTGTGCATGTCGGCCGAGCGCAGCAGTACGCCGTGCGGATCGGCCAGCTGCGCGCCCACCTGGTAGCGGTCGGCGGGCAGCCGCTGCAGTCCGCGCGGGCTGATGTTGTTCAGGGTCAGGATGCGATAGGCCATGTGTTCAGCCATTGCGGCGCGCGAAGTCGCGCATGAAGGACACCAGTGCCTCGACGCCTTCCATGGGCATGGCGTTGTAGAGGCTGGCGCGCATGCCGCCCACCGAGCGATGACCTTCGAGATTGACCAGGCCGGCCTTGGCCGCTTCAGCCAGGAAGGTCTTGTCCAGCTCGGGTTTGGCCAGGATGAAGGGCACATTCATCCACGAGCGCGCATCGCGCGCCACCGGGTTGCGATAGAAGCCCGAATCATCGATGGCGGCATACAGCTTGGTGGCCTTGGCGCGGTTGCGCTCGGCCAGGGCAGTCAGGCCACCCTGCTTCTTCAGCCACTTGAACACCAGTCCGGCGAAATACCAGCCGAAGGTGGGCGGCGTGTTGAGCATGGAATCGGAATCGGCCATGGCCTTGTAATCGAGCACCGTCGGCGTGCCTGGCCGTGCCTTGCCCAGCAGATCCTCGCGCACGATGACAATGCAGATGCCCGCGGGACCGATGTTCTTCTGCGCGCCGGCATAGATCAGGCCGAAGCGGCTGACGTCGATGGGCCGCGACAGGATGGTCGAGGACATGTCCGCCACCAGCGGCACGCCCACCTCTGGAATGAACGGGAACTCGACGCCGCCGATGGTTTCATTGGGCGTGTAATGCAGATAGGCCGCGCCCGGCGTCAGTTTCCAGTCCTTCTGCGCCGGCACATGACTGTAGTTGCTGTCGGCCGCGTCGGCCGCCACGTTCACCTTGCAGTAGGCCTTGGCCTCACCCAGCGCCTTCTTGGACCAGGCGCCGGTATTGATGTAGTCCACCACACTGTCGGGGCCGGTGAGGTTGAGCGGAACGGCCGCGAACTGGCCGGTGGCGCCACCCTGCAGGAACAGCACCTTGTAGTTCTTCGGTATTGCCAGCAGTTCGCGCAGGTCAGCCTCGGCCTCGGCGGCACAGGCAATGAAGGCCTTGCCGCGATGGCTGACTTCCATCACCGACATGCCGCTGCCCTGCCAGTCGGTCAGTTCCGCCCGGGCCTGCTCCAGAACTTCCAGTGGCAATACCGCCGGGCCTGCAGAAAAGTTGTATGCGCGCACGAACGACCTTGTGTCTGCGTAAAGGAAAGAACGGAAATTTTAGCAGGCGCGGCGGCGGCCCGTCAGACGGTACTGAGCTCGTCGGGACCGGCGGCCTCGCTGGATTCGCCAGCATCGGTCTCGGCGCCGTCGATGCCTGCCACCCGCTCCACTCCGCTGAGGCGTTCACCCTCGGCGAGGCGGATCAGCCGCACGCCCTGGGTGTTGCGGCCCACCACCGAAATATCGTTGACCGGCGTGCGCACCAGCGTGCCGGTGGAACTGACCAGCATCAGTTCATTACCCTGCTCCACTTGCAGGGCGGCCACCGTGCGGCCATTGCGCTCGGAGGTCTGCAGTGCGATGACGCCCTGCCCGCCGCGGCTGTGCGCGGGGAACTCCTCAAGCGGCGTCAGCTTGCCATAGCCGTTTTCCGAAGCTGTCAGGATATGACCCGAGCCAATCACTATCAGTGCGATAAGCCGCTGATCATCGGCCAGGCGCACGCCGCGCACGCCGGTGGAGTCGCGACCCATGGGGCGCACTTCTTCTTCGGCAAAGCGGATGGCCTTGCCGCCGCTGGTACACAGCATGATTTCAGCGCTGCCGTTGGTCAGCGCCACGCCGACCAGCCGGTCGTCATCGCGCAGGTCCACGGCGATGATGCCCGCGGCGCGTGGCCGCGAGAACGCGGCCAGCGGCGTCTTCTTCACGGTGCCGAGGCTGGTGGCCATGAACACGAAATGCTGCTCGTCGAACTGCTTGATCGGCAGCAGCGCATTGATCCTCTCGCCTTCGGCCAGCGGCAGCAGATTGACGATGGGCTTGCCGCGCGCGCTGCGTCCGGCCTGCGGCAGCTCGAACACGCGCAGCCAGTACACCTTGCCGCGGTTGGAGAAGCACAGCAGCGTGTCATGCGTGTGCGCGACGAAGAATTTCTCGATGAAGTCTTCATCCTTGACGGCGGTGGCCGACTTGCCGCGACCGCCGCGCCGTTGCGCCTGGTAGTCGGACACCGGCTGGGCCTTGGCATAGCCGGCATGCGAGAGCGTGACCACCACATCCTGCGGCTCGATCAGGTCTTCGGTGGACAGGTTCAGGTGATCCAGCGTGATTTCAGTGCGGCGCGCGTCACCGTAGGTCTCGCGGATCTCCATCAGCTCGGCGCGCGCGACTTCGGTCAAGCGCGCCGGATTGGCCAGAATCTCGCCCAGATCGGCAAGGCGCGCCAGCAGCTCGGCGAATTCCGCGACAATCTTTTCCTGCTCGAGACCGGTCAGGCGGTGCAGCCGCATGTCGAGAATGGCCTGCGCCTGCACTTCGCCGAGACGGTAGACACCGTCGCGCAGCCCCACATCGCCGGGCAATCCGTCCGGACGTGTCGAGATGGCGCCGGCACGTTCCAGCATGGCCGGCACCGCACCGGCGGGCCAGTCGCGCGACATCAGAGCCGTGCGCGCCTGCGGCGGTGTCGGCGAGGCCTTGATCAGCGCGATCACCTCATCGATGTTGGCCAGCGCGATGGCCAGGCCTTCCAGCACATGGGCGCGCTCGCG
This sequence comes from Gammaproteobacteria bacterium, assembly GCA_020029535.1. Classification (GTDB taxonomy): domain Bacteria; phylum Pseudomonadota; class Gammaproteobacteria; order Steroidobacterales; family Steroidobacteraceae; genus FEN-1191. The sequence continues at coordinate 8,188 of JAIBJM010000033.1, forward strand.
CGCCTTGCGGATTTCGAATACCGTGCGGCGCGTGATGACTTCGCGCCGGTGGCGCAGGAAGGCGTCCAGCAGCTCGCGCAGGCCCATCAGCTTCGGCTGGCCGTCCTGCAACGCCACCATGTTGATGCCGAACACCGTTTCCAGCGGCGTCTGCGCATACAGGTTGTTGAGGATGACCTCGGCCACTTCCCCGCGCTTCAACTCGATGACCATGCGCATGCCGTCCTTGTCGGACTCATCGCGCAGTTCGGAAATGCCTTCGATGTTCTTGTTGCGCACCAGATCGGCGATGCGCTCCAGCAGCCGGGCCTTGTTGACCTGGTAAGGCAGCTCGGTGACGATGATGGCCTGGCGGCCGCTGCGTCCATCGATCTCCTCGATCGAAGCGCGGGCGCGGATCGAGAGCCGGCCGCGGCCGGTCTTGTAGGCGGTGACGATCTCCTGCGCGCCGTTGATGATGCCGGCGGTGGGGAAATCCGGTCCCGGCACATGCTGCATCAGCCCGGCCAGCGTGATCCCCGGATCGTCGATGATGGCCAGACAGGCGCTGATGATCTCGGTCAGATTGTGTGGCGGGATATTGGTGGCCATGCCCACGGCAATGCCCGAGGAGCCGTTGACCAGCAGAGTCGGCAGCCGCGTCGGCAGCACCGCCGGCTCGCGCTCCGATTCATCGTAGTTGGGGTTGAAGTCGACGGTTTCCTTGTCGATATCGGCCAGCAACTCGTGCGCGATGCGCGCCATGCGCACTTCGGTGTAACGCATGGCGGCCGGCATGTCGCCGTCCACCGAGCCGAAATTGCCCTGACCGTCGATCAGCACGTAGCGCATCGAGAAGGGCTGCGCCATGCGCACGATGGTGTCGTACACCGCCGAGTCGCCGTGCGGGTGGTACTTGCCAATGACGTCGCCGACCACGCGCGCCGACTTCTTGTAGGCCTTGTTGTAGTCGTTGCCCAGCTCGCGCATCGCGAACAGCACGCGCCGGTGCACCGGCTTCAGGCCATCGCGCGCATCGGGCAAAGCGCGACCGACGATCACGCTCATGGCGTAATCGAGATACGACTTGCGCATCTCGTCTTCGAGGTTGACCGGCAGGATTTCGCGCGCGAATTCGCTCATCAGTAAGCCCTTGTATAAGTCGAAAATTCTATCACAGCGAGCCGGTCCGGAGGCGTCCTTGAAGCCCCCGGGACCGGGGTGTTTGCAGGGGCCTGCGGCTATACTTCGCAGCCCATGCAAACCGCGCCCAATGCCGATCCTGCTGAACTGGCCCGATTTGACGCCCAGGCGCACAGCTTCTGGGATCGCAACGGACCATTCCGCACGCTGCATGACATCGAGGCTGTCCGCATCGGCTTCGTGGCTTCGCGGACGTCGCTGGCCCATGCCGCGGTGGCCGATGTGGGTTGCGGCGGTGGACTGTTCGCCGAGAGTCTGGCGCGGCTCGGCGCGCAGGTGACGGCCATCGATCTGTCGCCATCGATGATCGAGGTGGCCAAGCTCCATGCGGCTGGCGAAGGTCTGGTCATCGACTACCGCGCGCAGGCGGTGGAGCAGCTGGCGCAGCAGCAACCGCGCGGCTTCGACGTGGTCAGCTGCATGGAGATGATCGAGCATGTGCCCGATCCGCAGGCCCTGCTGCACGCGCTGGCCGCCCTGCTGCGTCCCGGTGGCTCGCTGTTTGTTTCCACGATCAATCGTGGCCTGCGCTCATTCCTGACTGCCATCGTCGGTGCCGAATACGTGATGAACCTGGTGCCGCGCGGCACACATGAATACGCCAGGCTGGTGAAGCCTGCTGAACTGGCGGCCCACGCGCGCGCCGCGGGATTGGAACTGCGCGACCTCACTGGCATGTCGTACAACCCGCTGACGAGGGCCTGCCGTCTGGGTGTGGCGCCCGAGGTCAACTATCTGGCCTGGTTCGTGGCAGGCGACGCATGACGGCCATGCCGCCGCCATTGGCGCGCGCCGCCCTGTTCGATCTCGATGGCACGCTGATGGATAGCGCGCCCGACATGGCACAGGCGTTGAATCGTCTGCGCGCTGAATGCGATCTGCCTGCGCTCCCCTATGCCGATATCCGCTGCGAGGTTTCGCATGGCTCGGTAGCCGTGGTGCGCGCGGGTTTCCCCGACGCCGAGGATGCGCAGTTCGAACCGCTGCGACAGCGTTTCCTGACGCTGTATCGCGCCTGCCTCGGTGATCAGCCCAGGATCTTTGACGGTTTTGATGAAGTGCTGACCGCGCTCGAGGCCGCGGGTCTGCCCTGGGGCGTGGTCACCAACAAGCCGGGCTGGCTGACCGATCCGCTGCTGCAGGCGGCGGGACTTGCCAGTCGCGCTGCCTGCGTGGTGGCCGGCGACAGCCTGCCCGAGCGCAAGCCACATCCGCGTCCGCTGCTGGTGGCAGCGGGACTGCTTGATGTTCCGCCGCAGTACTGTCTCTATGTCGGCGATGCGCAGCGCGACATTGACGCGGCGCGTGCCGCCGGCATGACGGCAGTGGGAGCGCGCTTCGGTTATCTGCGGCCCACCGATACGCCGGAGCATTGGCAGGCTGCCTGCTGGCTGGATCATCCCTCGGAGCTGCTGCCTTTACTGGGCCTGGGTAGCGCGGTGCGGGCTCATGGTTGAGCTGAGCTGGCTGCTGCTGGTCCTGTTGGTCGGCGCAGGCATTGGTCTGGCCATCGCCTGGTTCGCCATGCGCGCCGCTGCGCGCCGCAATGCCGCGTTGCTTGAGGCCACCGAGATGCGGTTGCGCGCCGGCTTTTCCGAAACCGCGCGGCAGGCGCTCAGCGAGAACAGCGATCTGTTCCTCAAGCTGGCCCGCGAGAGCTTTGCCCGTGAGCAGGGTGAAGCACGCAGTGTCATGCAGGCGCGTGAAGTGGCGCTGAACCAGCTGGTCGATCCGCTGCGGCAGGCGCTGGAACGCACCGAGCAGCAGGTGGCGGCCATGGAGCGCGAACGGCGCGATGCCTTCACGGGCCTGCGGGTGCAGATTGAATCGCTGACCACCGGGCAGAGCGCACTGCAGCGCGAGACGCGCAATCTGGTCGGTGCGCTGCGCCGTCCCGAAGTGCGCGGACGCTGGGGCGAGCTGACGCTGCGACGCGTGGTGGAACTGGCCGGCCTGTCCGAACACTGCGACTTTACCGAACAGCATGCGCTGAGCGGTCCGCAGGGCGCGCTGCGTCCCGACATGGTCGTGCACATGCCGGATGGGCGCACGCTGGTGGTGGATGCCAAGACACCGCTCGATGCCTACCTGGAAGCCATCGAGGCGGGAAGCGATGAGCTGCGCGCGCTGGCGCTGGGCCGGCATGCCCAGCAGGTCGAGGCACGGGTGCGCGAGCTGGCCACCAAGGCCTATTGGGCGCAGCTTCCGCACAGTCCCGAATTCGTGGTGCTGTTTCTGCCCGGCGACCAGTTTCTCAGCAGCGCGCTGGCCGAGCGGCCCGAGCTGCTGGAGAACGCGCTGCGCCAGAGCGTCATCATTGCGACGCCTTCAACGCTGATTGCCCTGCTGAAGGCCGTGGCCTATGGCTGGCGGCAATCGGCGGTGGCCGAGAATGCGGCGCTGATCCGCGATCTGGGCCAGGAATTGCATCGTCGTCTGGCCAGCTTCGTCTCGCATCTGGGCAAGGCCGGCCAGCGACTGGGTAGCGCTGTCGATGCCTACAACAGTGCCGTGGGCTCGCTCGAGCGACAGGTATTGCCGCAGGCGCGACGCTTCACCGAACTGGGTGCCGCCACCGGCGAGGCACTGCCCGTCACCGAGCCCATCGAAACGCTGGTGCGCGCGCCCGCCTCGGCGCCTGGCAACAGCGATCCTGCGGTCTGATGAGGGTGGTCGCGGCTATCGCGGCGTCACCGCCGGCCGGTTCCATTCATCAGCTGATGCTGCTGTATGCGCCGCACGCGCAACGACCTGCACTGCAGGCCGTGCTCGGTGTGCAGACGGAAATCCGCGCCAGTCTGCGCATCGGTCTCGATCACTCGGTGGCGCATGCGCGGCTGGCCTGGTGGCAGGCCGAATGCGAGCGCGCGGCGAACGGCACGCCCTCGCATCCGCTGCTGCGTGATATCGCCGAAGCGGCCCGCAATGCGCACCACGCAGCGCCCGACCTGCGCGGTCTGGTGCGGGCCGCTGCGTTGGATCTGGCACAGGCGCCGCTGGAGGACATGGCCGCGCTGCAGGACTACTGCGAGTCGGCGCAGGGCACGCTGTTTGCCGTCCTTGCCGCGCTGCTGGGCGTGGATGCGGCAGCCGCGCGTGCCAGTGGCACGGCGCTGCATGTACTGGAATGGCTGTCCGCGCACCCGACCACCCACGTCGCGGAGATTCCCGCTGCCGAAGCGGCACTGACCACGCAACTGCAGGGCATCGCGCCGGAATTCCGGCCGGCGCTGCGACCATTGCTGGTATGGGTGGAGCTGACCCGCTGGCGTCTCGCACAGGCCCTTCATCTTCCCGCCGACGCTCCGCCGCCCACGCTGCGGCTTACAATGTGGCAGAACCTGCTGGCCTGGCGCGCGGCACGCGCCGCCCAGCGGAAACGATTCCTGTAACCATCGCCAGAATGAGACTTGCTTGACTCCCGATCTGCACCTGAGCGCGCAGGCGCGCGCCTACCAGCCTGCTGCCGATGAACTGCAGCAGCGTGTCATTGCCATTACCGGCGCCGGCAGCGGCCTGGGTCGCGCGGTGGCGCTCGCCGCTGCTGCGCATGGCGCCCGCCTGATCCTGATCGGCCGCAATGTCAGGAATCTGGAAGCGGTGTACAACGAAATCGAAAAGCAGGGTCGTGGCACGGCCACCATTGCGCCACTGGATCTGGAACGCGCGCTGGCGCGCGACTATGACCAGCTGGCCGACGCCATCGGCGCGGGGTTCGCGCGCCTCGACGGACTGCTGCACAACGCGGCCATGCTGGGCGCGCTGGCGCCGATCGAGCATTACGACGTGCCCACCTGGACGCGCGTCATGCATGTAAATGTCACCGCGGCTTTTGCGCTGACCCAGGTGTTGTTGGCGCCACTGCGCCGGTCGCCGGATGCATCGGTGATTTTCACTTCCAGCGCTGTGGGCCGTACCGGCGTGGCTTACTGGGGCGCCTATGCGGCCTCGAAGTTCGCGATCGAAGGGCTGAGCCAGACGCTGGCCGATGAACTGTCAGGCAGTGCCGTTCGCGTCAATGCATTGAATCCGGGTCGGGCGCGCACCAAGCTGCGCCGCGCCGCATACCCTTCCGAAGATCTGCAGCAGGTGCCGGAGCCGGCCACGCTGGTGAATCCCTATCTGTGGCTGCTGGGTCCGGCCAGCCGTGGCATCACCGGTCGTTCGCTGGACTGTCAGCCGGCATATCCGGTGCTGCCGGCGGGTTGAGAAGCTGCCGGATTTCCTCATCGCGCAGCTCGCGTGAACGGCCGCGCGCCAGCGTTCGTTCCAGCTGCAGTTCGCCGAGCCGTGTGCGCAGCACGCGGCTCACGGTGATGCCCTGACGTTCCAGCAGCTGACGCAGATCGTTGCCGCTGATGCCGATGCCGCGCAGCGTGTACCAGTGATTGGCACCCTCGCCGCCTCCGGCTTCGACATGGGTGATCTGCAGCCGGCCGCGATCCAGTACGCCGCCCGATAGTCCCTCCAGCTGCGCCGGCGACAGTTCGCCGCGCACCCGCAGACTGAATTCGCTGGGCAGACGGCGCACCGCGCGTTGCAGTTGCGCCGCCAGATCGCCGTCCGCGCTGACCAGTTCGAGGCCGCCATCGATCTGCGGCAGCGGGCTGATGCTGGTGAAGCGCCGGCCGGCGCTGCGCGGCAGCTGCATGACGATGGCCTCGTCCGCTCCGGACCTGGGCAACAGCGCCATGCCCGGCGAGCGGTGGCACAGCAGGACGGCGGGCTTCGACGGTGCGCGCTGGCGGATCGGCCGGCCGTCCAGTCGCAGTTGATCCTGCGCGCTGACGCGCTCGCCCAGCTGCGCAATGCGACCATTGATGCTGAGGCGCCCGGCGCGGATCCACTGTTCGGCTTCGCGGCGCGAAGCCAGCCCGATCTGCGACAGCACCTTCTGCAGACGTTCCGGCGGCGCAGCCGCGGCGGCAACCCTGTTGCGGTTGGCCCGCTTCAGGACTGGTCGTCCGCGCCGCGGGCCACCAGGCCGTGGGCGCCGGCATTCAGCGCCGGAGACTCGCCGGTGTCTTCGTCCGCGTCATCGCCGGCATCGATCGATGCTTCGATGGAGGATTCGGTGGTGGCCGCTGCGGATGCTTCGGACAATCGAGGTGTCGTGCCGTCCACCGGGAGCGACAGCTGCGGATCCAGCTCACCCAGCGACTGCAGCTCGGCCAGTGGCGGCAGTTCTTCCAGGCTGCGCAGGCCGAAGTAATCCAGAAACTCGCGCGTGGTGCCCAGCAGCTCGGGCCGGCCCGGCAGGTCGCGGTGGCCGACCACACGGATCCAGTTGCGCTCCAGCAGTGTCTTGGTGATGTTGGGATTCACCGCTACGCCGCGTACGGCTTCGATTTCGGCGCGCGTGATCGGTTGGCGATAGGCAATCAGCGCCAGCGTTTCCAGCAGCGCGCGCGAATAGCGCTGCGGCCGTTCGGGCCACAGTCGCGCCACCTCGGTGGCGAACTCGCGCCGCACCTGGATGCGGATGCCGCTGGCGGTTTCCTTCAGCTCCAGCGCGCGCCCGGCGTACTCGGCGCTCAGGGTGTCGATGGCGGCGCGCAGTTCCTCGCCGGTGGGTGGCGCCGCCTCCTCAAACAGCTGTGCCAGCTCGGCCAGCGACAGCGAGCGGCCGGCGGCCAGCAATCCGGCTTCGATGACATTCTTGAGGTACTGCGCGTTCATTCCTCATCCCCGGAGTCAGTGGCGGCGGCTTCGGCAGTGTTGTCCGCGACCAGTTGCAGTGTACGGTTTGCCGGTGCGGCGCGCACATGGAGCGGCGCCAGTGCCTGCGTTTGTACCACTTCGATCAGGCCCTCGCGCACCAGTTCCAGAATGGCGACAAAAGTAACGGTGACGCCGCGCCGGCCTTCCTCCGGCGTGAACAGCCGCACGAAGTCGACGAAGGCGCCCTGCTCCAGCGTCGCCAGGATGTGGCTCATCCGTTCCCGTACCGACAACGGTTCGCGCTGTACATGGTGGTGCGAGAACATCTGCGCGCGCACCGCGACTTCCTTGAAAGCCAGCAGCATTTCGCGCAGGTCCACCTGCGGCAGCGTCTTCGCCACCGGCCGGTCGCGCAGTTCGGCGCTGGCCTGCCAGACATCGCGTTCCAGCCGCGGCATGGCATCCACGTCGATGGCGGCGCGTTTGAAGCGTTCGTACTGCTGCAGCCGGCGCACCAGCTCGGCGCGCGGATCGTCCTCGATGTTGTCGCTGTCGCTCGGCGGACGCGGCAGCAGCATGCGTGACTTGATCTCGGCCAGCGTGGCCGCCATCAGCAGATACTCGCCGGCCAGTTCCAGCTGCAGACCCTGCATCAGTTCGATGTACTGCATGTACTGCCGCGTGATTTCGGCAATGGGTATGTCCAGCACATTGAGGTTCTGGCGCCGGATCAGGTACAGCAGCAGGTCCAGCGGACCTTCGAAGGCTTCGAGAAAGACTTCCAGGGCCTGCGGCGGGATGTACAGATCGCGCGGCAGCTGGGTGACCGGCTCGCCATTGACCACCGCAAACGGCATTTCAGCCTGTTCGGGTGCCAGGGCGGCCTGCTGCTCCGGCGCAGGATTCGAGGCCACGATGGTCAGCTTCGGTTTCATGCTCACTCGGCGCGCAGATGCATTGCCCGGCGCACATCATCCAGCGTCTGGCGCGCGGTGTCGCGCGCTTTTTCACTGCCCTCGGCGATCAGATTGTTGATCAGCTCGGGGTTCTCCTGGAATTCGCGGGCCCGTTCGCGGATGCCGCTGATTTCAGCCACCACCTTGTCGATCAGCGGTTTCTTGCACTCCAGGCAGCCGATGCCGGCGGTGCGGCAGCCATTGGCAGACCAGCTGCGTGTGGCGTCATCCGAATAGATGCGATGCAGGTCGAACACCGGACATTTGTCCGGATCGCCAGGATCGGTGCGCCGCACGCGCGCCGGATCGGTCTGCATGGTCTTGAGCTTGCGCGTCACCGAGTCCGGGTCCTCGCGCAGGCCGATGGTGTTGCCGTAGGACTTGGACATCTTGCGGCCGTCGAGGCCCGGCACCTTGGGCGATGCCGTCAGCAGCACCTGCGGCTCGGGCAGGATGCTGACGTTGGAGCCCTCCAGATAACCCAGCAGCCGTTCGCGGTCGGCCATCGTGATGCGGGCATTGCCGTTGACCAGCGCGCGGGCGCGTTCCAGCGCCTGCGCATCGCCGCTTTCCTGGAACTGCTTGCGCAGCTGGCGGTAAGTCGTGATGTTGCGACCGCCGAGTTCCTTGACCGCTTTCTCGGCCTTGGTTTCGAAGTCCGGCTCGCGGCCATATAGATAGTTGAAGCGGCGCGCCACTTCGCGGGTGATCTCCACGTGCGCCACCTGGTCCTCGCCCACCGGCACGAAGGATGGCCGGTACAGCAGGATGTCGGCGCTCTGCAGCAGCGGATAGCCGAGGAAACCATAGGTGGCCAGATCCTTTTCCTTGAGCTGTTCCTGCTGGTCCTTGTAGGTGGGCACGCGCTCCAGCCAGCCCAGCGGCGTGATCATCGACAACAGCAGATGCAGCTCGGCATGTTCCGGCACCTGCGACTGCACGAAGATGGTCGACACACCGGGATTGAGTCCCGCGGCCAGCCAGTCGATCAGCATCTCGCGGATGGCGCTCTGCAATCCGGCCGTGTCGTCATAGCCGGTGGTCAGCGCGTGCCAGTCGGCGACGAAGAAATAGCACTCGTATCGATACTGCAGTTCCAGCCAGTTGCGCAGCGCGCCATGGTAGTTGCCGAGATGAAGAAGACCGGTCGGGCGCATGCCTGACAGCACGCGCTTGCCTTGAGGAACTGCGCTCATCCGCTGCTTTGCCCGCGTTCGCGGGTCCGTCGGAAAGATGGCGGCATTATACGGGGCGCCCGCCTGCCGATGGGCCGGTGACGTGCTAGATGCCCAGCCCCGGCAGAACTCCCGCTCCCTGCCGCAGTATTCGCGGCGGGTCCACCGCCAGATCCACGACTGTGGTAGGCGCGATACCGCAGTGCCCACCGTCCAGCACGGCATCCAGCTGATGCTCGAGGCGGGCGCGGATTTCATTGCCGTCGGTCAGCGGCAATTCGTCTCCCGGCAGCAGCAGTGTCGAGCTCATCAGCGGTTCGCCGAGCTCGGCCAGCAGCAGCTGCGGCACCGGATGATCCGGCACGCGTATGCCAATGGTGCGGCGCTTGGGATGCTGCAATCGCCGCGGCGTCTCGCGAGTGGCCGGCAGCAGGAAGGTGAAAGGACCCGGCGTGGCGGACTTCAGCAGCCGGAACTGCCAGGTATCGACGCGCGCGTAATGGCTGATCTCCGACAGGTCGCGGCACACCAGAGTGAAGTGATGATCCCGGTCCGCATTGCGCAGGCGACGAATGCGTTCCAGCGCGTCCTTGTCGCCGATATGGCAGCCCAGCGCATAGCAGCTGTCGGTGGGATAGGCGATCAGCCCGCCATCGCGCAGGATCTGCACGGTCTGCCGGATCAGTCGCAGCTGTGGATTGGTGGGATGTAGTTGGAAATACTGGCTCAAATGCTGCTCCGGACGGCTACTATACCGACCCCTGACAGTTGTGAACGCATGCAGAACCTGCTGAATCTGTTGCCACTGCTGGTATTCATCGCCGGCTACTACCTGCGCGACATCTATCTCGCCACCCAGGCGTTGATGGTGTCGATGGTCGTGGTGGCCGCCATCGACTGGTTCCTGCACGGCCGTGTCAGTCGCATGCATATGCTGAGCACCGTGCTGATCCTGGTGTTCGGTACCGCGACACTGTTGCTGCACGATCCGCGTTTCCTGAAGTGGAAACCGACGATATTCATGTGGCTGGTGGCGCTGGCCTTTCTCGGCAGCCAGTGGATCGGACGCCAGCCGCTGGCGCAGCGCATGTTGCAACCCGCGCTGCCGGAACAGGCCGAACTGCCGCGGCTGGTCTGGCTGCGCGCCAACCTGGCCTGGGTGCTTTGCTATGCGCTGCTGGGGGCGGCCAACCTGTGGGTGGCCTTCAACGCCAGCGAGCGTGTGTGGGTCAACTTCAAGGTGTTCGGCCTGACCGCTGTGCTGATGCTGTTTGCCATGGGACAAGCGTGGTGGCTGCATAGCCGGTTGACGCGTTCTTGAACAGGGTTGAACGCATACGGCAGCTGGTGCAGGATCGCCTGCGCCCGGAGCAGCTGGACATCCGGGACGACAGCAAGGCGCACGCCGGTCATGCCAGTGCGGGCAGCAAGGGGCATTTCCATCTGCGGCTGGTGTGCAGCCAGTTCAGTGGCCTGACGCCGTTGCAACGTCATCGACTGGTCTACGAAACGCTGGCGCCGCTGTTTGACAGCGATATCCATGCGCTATCGCTTATCGCGATAGCGCCAGAAGAACTGGCTTAGATAAACGTTCTAACTACGGGATATATATGAAGATTATCAAGATGATTCCGCTGCTGGCCGGTGTTGCGCTGCTGGGTTGCTCGCAGCAGGCGGCGCAGACTTCCGGCGACGCGGCCGCCAAGCCGGTGGCCACGGTCAATGGCACGCCGATCAGCCGTGGCACCTACGAATTCTTTGTGAAGAGCGTGTCGGGCAAGGCCGCCGCCGAATTGACCGAGGAGCAGCGGACCCAGTTGCTGGACAACCTGGTGCGCGCCGAAGTGGTTGCGCAACAGGCGATCAAAGATGGCCTGGACAAGCAGGGCGAGCCCGCGGCCATGCTGCACCTGGCGCGGCTGCAGCTGCTGGAAGGAGCTTCGGCGGAGAAGTACCACAGCGCCAACAAGCCCACCGAAGCCGAGATCAAGGCTGAATACGATACGCAGGTTGCGGCCATGCCCAAGACCCAGTATCACGCGCGTCACATCCTGGTGAAGACTGAAGCCGAGGCCAAGGACGCCATCGAGCGCATCAACAAGAAGGGCCAGAAGTTCGAAACCGTCGCTGCGCAGATTTCGCTGGACAGCTCCAAGTCCAACGGCGGCGATCTGGGTTTCTTCGCCCCCTCGGCCATGGTCAAGCCCTTTGCCGACGCCGTGGTGGCACTGAAGAAGGGTGAGATGACCACGACGCCGGTGCAGACTGAATTTGGCTGGCATGTGATCCGTCTTGAGGACACACGCGAGACCGCTCCTCCGGCATTCGAATCGGTCAAGCCGCAGGTCGAGCAGTTCGTGCAGAACAAGAAGTTCCGCGCTTACAGCGATGAGCTGATCAAGGCCGCCAAGGTCGAGAAGACTGCAACGAGCGACGGCGCCGCGAAGAGCGAGAAGACGCCCTGATTCATCATGCTGGCCGGTCGGGTCCTCGGGGACGCCGACCGGCCAGCAGGCTTTCCAGTCCCGCCTCGTCCAGTACCGGCACATTCAGCGACTGTGCCCGGGTCAATTTCGAGCCCGCCTCGGCGCCGGCAATCAGATAATCGGTTTTCTTCGACACCGACCCGGCCACCTTGGCGCCCAGCTGCTGCAGCTTTTCGGTGGCAGCCTCGCGCGTCATCGATTGCAGCGTACCGGTCAGCACTACGGTCAGCCCCTGCAGCGGACCGGCATCGGCGCGTGCGCGCGGAGCCTGTTCCGGCCAATGCAGCCCCGCTTCGCTGCGCAGTCGGGTGACCTCGCGCGCATGGCGGGTGTCGTCGAGATAGGCGCGGATATGCGCCGCTATCACCGGCCCCACGTCGGGCACTTCCAGGATCTGTTCGGTTGAAGCCCCCTGCAGCGCAGCCAGCGAGCCGAAATGCAGCGCCAGCGCCAGCGCTGTTGCCTCGCCCACCTCGGGAATGCCCAGCCCCAGCAGCAGCCGCGGCAGCGTGGTATCGCGACTGCGCGCAATGGCCGCCAGCACATTGGCGGCGGATTTCTCACCCATGCGCTCCAGTGCCGACAGCTGCGGCAGCTCGAGCCGGTACAGATCGGCCGGCGTCTGCACCAGGCCTGCGTCCACCAGCTGCTCGATCAGCCTGTCACCCAGTCCTTCGATGTCCAAAGCGCGCCGGCTGGCGAAATGACCCAGGGCTTCCTTGCGCTGCGCCGGACAACTGAAACCGCCGCTGCAGCGCGCGGCGGCCTCGCCTTCGATGCGGATCACCGGCGATGCGCACACCGGACACTTTTCCGGCAGCTGCACACGGCGCGCATCGCGCGGCCGCTGCTCCAGTTCCACCCGTGCCACTTCGGGAATCACATCGCCGGCGCGCCGCACGATCACGGTGTCGCCAATACGCACATCCTTGCGCTCGATCTCGTCCATGTTGTGCAGCGTGGCGTTGCTGACGGTGGCTCCGCCCACCAGCACCGGCTGCAGGCGCGCCACCGGCGTCAGCGTGCCGGTGCGGCCCACCTGGAATTCGACGTCAAGCAGCGTGGTCGGCGCCTCATCGGCAGGAAACTTGTGCGCAATGGCCCAGCGCGGCGCCCGCGCCACCTGCCCCAACGTTTCCTGATCGGCGCGACGGTTCACTTTGTAGACGACGCCGTCGATCTGATAGTCCAGCTGCGGGCGGCGTTCCGCCAGCTGGCGGTAGTACGCAAGACACCCATCGACGCCATTCACTGTCTGCACTTCGGGGCACACGCGCAGGCCCCATGCAGCCAGCTGTGCCAGCAGCTGCCGGTGCTCCGCGGCGGCGAGCGCCGGCTGCGTGAAACCCACGCCGTAGAAGAAGGCTGCCAGTGGCCGCTGCGCGGTCATCTGCGGATTCAGCTGGCGCAGGCTGCCCGCCGCCGCATTGCGCGGATTGACGAACAGCTTGTCGCCGCGCGCCGCGGCCTGCGCATTGAGTCGCGCGAATCCGGCCAGCGGCATGTACACCTCGCCGCGAACCTCCATCACATCCGGCACGTGGCCCGATAGTCGCAGCGGCACCGAACGGATGGTGCGGATATTGGCGCTGATGTCCTCGCCGGTGGTGCCATCGCCGCGCGTCGCGGCGCGCGTCAGTACGCCGGCTTCGTACAGCAGTGATACCGCCAGCCCGTCCAGTTTGGGTTCGGCGCAATAGACGATGTCGCCATCAGTGGCCAGCCGCTCGTGTGCACGCCGGTCGAAGGCGCGCACGTCTTCGTCGCTGAAGGCATTGTCCAGCGACAGCATCGGCACGCGATGCTTTACCGGCGTGAAGCCGGTCGCGACGATGCCCGAGACGCGCTGCGTCGGGGAATCGGGCGTAATGAGTTCGGGATGCTGCGTCTCCAGCGCGCGCAGTTCCTGCATCAGCGTGTCGTATTCGGCGTCGCTGACGCTGGGCTGGTCGAGTTCGTAGTAGCGGCGGTCGTGTTCCGCCAGCAGCCTGCGGAGCTCGGTAACGCGGCCGGCGCCGCTGCGCCTCATCCGCCGCCTGCAGCCGCGTCCGGGCTGCCTTGGTCGAGCATGTTTTGTCGCAGTGAGACCAGTCCCGCGGCATTCAGTGCGCGCCCTTCGCCGTCCTGCAGGACTCCGTCCAGCCGCTCGGCCAGACGCTCCCCGATCGCGAACAGCTGATCCAGCGCCTCCTGATCGGGCATCGGGGCGGGCAGCACCGTGAACAGATTGATGCCGCCAAAGTGCTGATAGTCCATGTTGTCCGGATCCAGCAGGCCGGGCCGCGCGAGATTGGCCGCGCTGACGATGACGCGATTGCCGATGCCGGCCAGATGGAAGATGCCGAACTCGCCGTGCGCGAAGCCGCAGGCCAGCAGGCTCTGGCGCAGCGCGCGGCCGGCAAAGCGCTCCGCGCGTGGCATCAGCCGCAGATTGCAGATGCGGCGCACGCCTTCCGGCGGCCAGTCGAGGATGGGCCTGTCCAGCGCTGCGGTCGCTGTGTCAACGATGGGCAGCGCGTCCACGACGGGAGCGGATTCTTCATCGATTTGCGGCCATTCCACCACCGGCAGCGGGCGGCTCGCGTCACTGCTGCGCGGCGTTGCAGCCAGCGGCGCCGGCAACGGCGCCGGATTCTCCATCACCGGTTCGTTGCGTACTGTGCGGGAGCCCGCAGCCTGGCGGGAGCGCCGCATCTCCCACAGTGCCAGCCCGACGATGAAGAGCAGCCCGGCCAGCAACAGGATCCAGCGCAGGGAAATCATCGCGCGCTCACACCGCTGCCATCCGCATGGCTTCATCGACATCCACGGACACCAGCCGTGACACGCCGGGCTCGTTCATGGTGACGCCCATCAGCTGCGAAGCCAGTTCCATGGTCGACTTGTTGTGCGTGATGAAGATGAACTGCACGCGCGAGGACATTTCGCGCACGATCTCGCAGAAACGGCCGACATTGTGCTCGTCCAGCGGGGCATCGACTTCGTCCAGCAGGCAGAATGGCGCCGGATTCAGGTCGAAGATCGAGAACACCAATGCCACTGCTGTCAGCGCCTTCTCGCCGCCCGACAGCTGCGCGATGGTGGCATTGCGCTTGCCGGGCGGACGCGCCATCACGGCCACGCCGGCCATCAGCGGATCGTCACCTTCCAGCTGCAGGTAGGCATGTCCGCCGCCGAACAGCCGCGGGAATTTCTCCTGCAGGCCGGCGTTGATGCGGTTGAAGGTGTCCTCGAAACGCGAGCGGGTTTCCTTGTCGATCTTGCGCATTGCCTCTTCGAGAGTCAGCAGCGCATCGTTGACGTCGGTGTATTGGCGGTCCAGATATACCTTGCGTTCGCTCTGCTCTTTCAACTCGTCGATGGCAGCCAGATTGACCTGACCGAGTTTCTCGATATCGGCATCGACCACGGCGATGCGTGATTCCCAGTCGGCGGCCACGGCATCGGCCGGCAGCGCGGCGGTGACCTCGCCCAGCTCGTGACGCGTGGCGACGAACTGTTCCAGCAGGGCTTCGCGTCGCAGACGCGATTCCTGCACCGACAGCCGTGCCGTTTCCAGTCCATTGCGGGATTCGGTGGCACGCGTCTCCGCCGCGCCGCGCCGCAATTCCAGCTCGCGCAGTTCGACATCGGCTGCTTCCAGTGCCGTGCGCGCCGTGGTCAGCTCGGCCTCGACTTCAAGGCGGCGCTGCAGATGCTGCTGCAGGCGCAGTTCCAGTTCGCGGATCGGTTGGTCGCCATCGCCCAGCGCGCCCTGCAGTTCGCTCTGCCGTGTGGTCAGCGTGCCGCGCTGCTCGAACATGCGCTGCAGGGCTGTTTCCATCGAGGCATGCGAGGAACGCCGGCTTTCCAGTCTGACCAGCGCGTCGCGCAGCGCCAGTTGGGCCGACTGCGCCCGGCTGCGCGCCAGCGACTGCTGCTCGCGGCGCAGTTCGCGCTCTTCCTCAAGTGCCGGACGCTGCGCGTCCAGACGCTGCAATTCGCTGCTGGCAGCCAGATGGGCCGCCCGTGCGGTCTGCAGGCTGTCGCGCTTGCGCGTGGTTTCTTCCGCGACCTCGGCACCCTCGGCGTCCAGCCGCGTGCGGCGCAATGCAGCTTCCTCCAGACGCGCGCGCATCACTTCCAGCTGCGAGCGCAGCTCGCCATGCTCGCGCTGGCTGTTCTGCACCTGCTGCTGGAACTCGTCGCGCATCCGCTCGGATTCGAGAATGCGTTCGCGCAGGCGAGCCAGCGCCTGCTCGGCATCCTGCAGGCGTTGTTCGGCCTGGGCGGTCTGCTCGCGCAGCACCTTCAGGCGCTGTTCGCGCTCCAGCACGCCGGCATGCGGATCGCTGCCGCGCCGCACGCGCAGCCAGTCGCGACCGATCCATTCGCCCTCGGCAGTCACCAGCGACTCGCCGGCCGACAGCGAGGCGCGCAGCTGCAGCGCCTGTGCCAGCGAGCCGCAGGTGCGCACACCGCTCAGCAGACGTTGCACGGCCGCCGGTGCGTTGACGTGACTGGCCAACGCATCGCCACTGCCGGCGCGGCCGGCCGATCCGGTGCATTCAATGAAACCCAGGTTGCCGCTGTGCAGCTGGCGCAGCGAACCTTCCAGCGCATCGAGCCCCTCGACGCACACCGCTTCCAGATAGTCGCCCAGTGCAGTCTCGACGGCGCGTTCCCAGCCGCTGTCGACTTCGATGCGTTCGGCCAGCCGGGCGCGCTTGCCGCCCAATCCTTCCAGCCAGGCGCTGGCGCGCGCGTCTTTCTCGCCCAGCGCCGCCTTTTGCAACGCCTCCAGTGAAATCAGCTCGGCGCGGCGCCGTTCGCGCTGCGTGCGCAGCTCGGCCAGCCCCGTTTCCGCTTCGCGCTGCTGGGTGCGCAGTTGCTGCAGGGTGGCCAGCGCCTCCTGCAGATTGTGTCCAGCCGATTCGCTGCGTTGGCGCGCGGCGGCCTCATCGCCACTGAGCGCCGGCAGCGGTGCGCCCGCCTGCTGTGAATCCAGTGCTTCGCGTTCGACCGCGAGGCGGTCAGCGTGAGTCCGCAGTCGCAACAACTGCCCTTCGAGCTGTTCCATGCGGGCCGTCTCGACCTGCATGGTCTGACTGGCGGCGCCCAGGGCCGAGTTGAAGACCTCCCAGCTGCTCTGCCATTGACCCAGCTGCGCCTCGACGTCGGCCAGCTGCGTTGCAGCCTCGGTATCGGCCCCGCGCAGGCGCTCGGTATCCGGATTCAGTGCCGCCAGCTCCGTCGCCAGCTCCTGCAGCCGCAGCTGGTCGACCTCAATCTGCGCTGCCAGCGTCTGCAAATTGCCGGTGGTCTGGGCCAGATCGGTGCGCTGGCGCGCGCGCAGCTCGGTGCTGAAGCGGATGTTCTCTTCGGTGCGGGTGATTTCGGCGCCCAGTTCGTAGTACTGGCCCTGCACGCGCGACAGCGCGCTGCTGAGTTCGGCATGGAAGCCGCGCTGCTTTTCGATCGCCGCCTCGGCGGCGCGCTGATCGCTGAGCGCCTGCTGCATGGCCAGTTCGCAGGCGCGCATGGCGCCATCGTGCACTTCAGCACCGCTGTCGATGTCGCGCAGACGCAGCGCCAGCAGCTCGGCGGTCAGCAGGCGCTGCTGGTTGCGCAGCTCCTGATAGCGGCGCGCCGCGGTGGCCTGGCGCTGCAGATGGCGGATCTGCTTGTCCACCTCGTCGCGCAGGTCCTGCAGGCGCGCCAGGTTCTCGCGCGCTTCGGCAACCCGGCTTTCGGTTTCCTTGCGGCGTTCCTTGTACAGCGAGATGCCGGCCGCTTCCTCGACGAAGGCGCGCATGTCGTCGGCGCGCGCTTCAATGACCCGCGAGATCATGCCCTGCTCGATGATGGCGTAACTGCGCGCACCGAGGCCCGTGCCGAGGAACAGCTGCGTGATGTCCTTGCGCCGGCAGCGAGCGCCGTTGATGAAGTAGGCCGAGCTGCCATCGCGCGACACCGAGCGCTTCAGCGAGATCTCGCTGTAGCTGGCGTACGAACCGCCAATCTTGCCGTCGCTGTTGTCGAACAGCAGTTCGACCGAGGCGGTGCCCACCGGCTTGCGCGAACTCGAGCCATTGAAGATGACGTCGGCCATCGAGTCGCCGCGCAGGTGGCGCGCCGACAACTCGCCCATCACCCAGCGCACCGCATCGATGACGTTGGATTTGCCGCAACCGTTGGGACCGACCACGCCGGTCAGGTTGCTGGGCAGCTGCACCACCGTAGGGTCGACGAAGGATTTGAAACCGGCCAGCTTGATCTTGTTCAGCCGCATCGAGCGCATTCCTGCGATTGGCAGTGGACAGGCGCGCTAGTGTAGATTATCCGTCGTCGTTTTTTCGATGCGAAAAATTCCCGCCACATGCCCACACACCCCTCCACCACGCTGGAAACTTTTCCGAATCCGGCACCGGATCGTGATTACACCATCCGCATGAGCATTCCGGAGTTCACCTGCCTGTGCCCGCGCACCGGCCAGCCGGACTTTGCGACGCTGGAGCTGGACTACGTTGCCGACCGGTCGTGCGTGGAGCTGAAGTCGCTGAAGCAGTACATCTGGTCGTTCCGTGACCGCGGCGCGTTCCATGAGGCGGTAACCAACGAAATCACCGATCGACTGGCTGCGGCAATGCAGCCGCGCTTCCTGCGTGTGACAGCCCGTTTCAATGTGCGCGGTGGCATCTATACCACGGTGGTGGCCGAACGCCGGCAACCCGGCTGGCAGCCGGCGCCGGCCGTGACACTGCCCTGATGTCGCGATTTGGCTACCGCAAAGCGGTCTGGCCACGCTGTACAGCCCCACTTGCGCCGGTATAATCGCGCGCCTGAAAATTCAGGGTGGTTTCGGGGCGATCAACTCAGGAGCTCATGATGGCCGGCAAAAAGCCAGCGTCCAAGACCCGGAAGAATTCCAAGCCGGCGGCGGTCCGCAGCACCGGACGCAAGACTGCAACCGCACGTTCCGCGCCCAAAAGGGAAGAGAAATCAGTGGAAAAGAAAGCCTCGGCCACCCGTTCCCTCTCCGGCAAAACTGCGCCCAAAGCCGCTGCCGCGCCAGTTGCAGCGCGCAAGCCGGCGCCAGCTCCCGCACCTGCTGCGGTACGCGTCGCTCCGGCGCCGGTGCTTGCCGACGCCGAGGACGGCGATCATGAAAACAGCCTGTTGGCCGGCCCACGCAATGTAAAGCCGTACGCGGCCAAGCGCGGCGAGCGCTACATGAACAAGGAACAGCTTGATCACTTCCGCACCATTCTGCAGACCTGGAAGCGCGATCTGATGGAAGAAGTCGATCGCACCGTCACGCACATGAAGGACGAGGCGGCCAATTTCCCCGACCCGAATGACCGCGCCACGCAGGAAGAGGAATTCAGCCTCGAACTGCGCACCCGCGACCGCGAGCGCAAGCTGATTCGCAAGATCGACGAGGCGCTCAAGCGTACCGATGACGGCAGCTACGGCTATTGCCTGGAAACCGGTGAGGAAATCGGTGTCAAGCGCCTGGAAGCGCGCCCGGTGGCCACGCTGAGCATCGAAGCCCAGGAACGCCGTGAGCGGCGCGAACGCCAGTACGGCGACCGCGACGACCGCTACCGCTGACTTACCCCCTCAGGCAATGAGCTACGTCGGGAGATTCGCCCCCTCTCCGACCGGTCGCCTGCACCTTGGCTCACTGATCGCCGCCACCGCCAGCTGTCTGGAGGCACGCTCCCGCAATGGGCGCTGGCTGTTGCGCATCGAGGATCTGGACACCCCGCGTAGGGTTCCCGGATCGGCCGATGACATCCAGCAGACCTTGCGGACCCTGGGCTTCGAATGGGACGGCCCGGTGACCTTCCAGAGCCGGCGTACGGCAGCGTATGAGGCTGCCCTGGCCCATCTGCAGGCCACCGGTCTGGTGTATGCCTGCGGCTGCAGTCGCAGGCAGCTGGAGGACTCCGGCTCCCAAGGCGTCTATCCCGGTACCTGCCGCAACGGTACCCGAGCGGCCGATGCCACGGCCCTGCGCTTCCGCGTCGATGATGCCGCCGTGCTCGACATCGAGGACCGGTTGCAGGGGGCGCGGCGCTTTGTCCTGCGCGATTGCGGCGATCCGGTCATCCGCCGCCGCGATGGCCTGTTCGCCTATCAGCTGGCGGTGGTGATCGACGATGCGGCGGCCGGCGTCACCGATGTGGTACGCGGCGTCGATCTGCTGGACAGCACCGGCTGGCAGCTGGCCTTGCAGGCCGCGCTGGGCTTCACGACCCCTTCCTACATGCATCTGCCGCTGGTGGTGGGAAGCGATGGCAGCAAGTTGTCCAAGTCATCGGAGGCCGATGCCATCGACGGTGAGGACTCCGGCCGCTGGCTGTGTCGCGCGCTGCGACTGCTGCGGCAGTCGCCACCGCCGGGACTGGAGCAGGAGCCCAAGGAACGAATCTGGAGCTGGGCAGTCGCAAACTGGAATGCCGCCGCCTTGCGGGGCGCGGCGGCGATTACGGAAGTTGGGCCTGCGGGCCGGTCTGTACTATCGTAGGCAGGTGGGGCGAACCGGCTGGCGCATCAGCCACCGCACAGGAGGTCTGCGATGAGTAGCACGCGG
>JAIBJM010000118.1 GCA_020029535.1 Gammaproteobacteria bacterium
CAACGAAGGCCCGATATGGGCTTGCGCCGGCCCCATGCGCGCGGCCATGCTTGCCTGATGTCACAGGATCCCACCGTCCGCCATTTCCGCCAGATCGTGCTGTGGCCGCTGCAGCTGATGCCGGTGCGTCCGGGTCAGCAGGTGCAGCGGCACTGGGAAGTGCTGGACTCGGTGGGCAGCACCGAGTGGCGGCGCGTCGGCGATGCCTTCGGTGACAACAGCGGCTTCCGCGAGCGCCACTATCGCGAGTTCGTCACCTTCCTGCCCTATGTGCAGCGGCTGCTGTACGGCGCGCCGGCCGGCCAGGAGGCGGCGCGCTCGCGCGGCTCGCAGAGCCTGTACATCTACCGCCGCGACGATGTGCGACGGGTGCGCCTCGTCTGCCAGCACGGCGAGGCGCCGCACGAGCTCGAAGTCGATCGCATCGAGTTGTACTTCTTCCTCGACGCCGACATCGCGGTGCTGTTGTGCGAGCTGCATACCGACGACATCCCGCTGCGCACGGCGCAGGACATCCTGTTTCGCTTCGGTCGTGCCTATCCGGGCTTCTGGGACGCGCGCGGCGATGGCGGCAACTGTCCGCACCAGGTCGACTGGCTGGGCGCCGATGGCCAGGTGCTGGCCAGCGCCGACTTCGACGCCAGCAGCCAGTATCTGGAATTTGCCGCGCGCCATCGCACGCCACGCATTGCCGCGCACTGGGAATTCCTGCTGCAACCGCTGGCGCAGGAATACACCGGCCAGACCGCAGCACTACGCTACCGGCAGCTCGAGTACTACCGCATGCCGCTGCTCTGTTATTTCGGCTTCGACGATCCGCGCCAGTTGACGCGCGCGCAGTTCGTGCGGCTGGGCATGGTGACCAACCCCGGCGACCCGGACGACCTGCCCTATTCGGCCGTGACACTGCGCGATTTCGAGAGCACCTACTGCAACGACACCTTCTGGGGTCGCTCGGGCCAGCATGCGCGCACCGACAGCCGCATCATCGTCACCGACGCGGCCATCGCGCTGATCGGCTGCCACCTGGATCCGTTCTTCGCCGGCGCCGAGACCGGCATGCTGGCGCAGTTCCGCAGCCAGTACCGGCTGCTGTTCCTGATCGCGCATTTCCGCAAGGCCGCGCTGCTGTCGATGTCCGACGAACTGGCGGTGGCCATGGACCGGTTGACGGTGGGCGATGCGGACTCGGTGCGCGACTTCAAGCGCACCATCCGCCAGATGATGGAAGTGTTCCTGCGCTTCACGCACCGCTACTGGTTTCATGAAGTGTCCAACCAGTGGGTGGCGCGCGATGTGTTCGAACGCCTGCGCCGTCAGCTGAACCTGGACGAGCTGTTCAAGGAAGTGCGCGACGAAGTGATGGACATGAACAGCTATCTGGATTCCGACGCCGCACGCCGCCAGGCCAACACCGTACTGCGACTGACCGTGGTGACGGTATTCGGACTGGTGGGCACCGTAGCCACCGGCCTGCTCGGCATGAACCTGCTGGACGAGGCCACGCAGCCGCTGGCGCGACGCGTCGGCCTGTTCGCATTGACGCTGGTGCTGGTGCTGGCGCTAACCACCTTCTCGGTGGCGCGCTCGAAGCGCCTGGCCGACTTCCTCGACGCCATGTCGGATGAACGCGTGCCTTGGCGCGGCAAGTGGGTCAGCCTGCGCGATGCGCTGCGGCCGGGACCGCGGCGGCGTTGAGACTTCACTTCGTCGTTGTCTGACGGCGAAACAGAAACTCAAGGCTCGTACGGCCGACGCGATGGTTCAGCAACCATCTTGTCTTTGGCGGCCACAACCGACGTGCCAGAGTTGCGGATATGCTCGTACATCGCATCAGGAGCCAAATCAATGCCGCCCGGCCAGGTCAGAGCACCGTATTCCAGATAGGCCTGCACGAAAACCTGCGGATCGCATAGCGGATCGAAGCCGTCTCCCAGCGCACCCTGAGACAACCGGGGCGCAAGATCGACAATGCCTTGGGTACCGTCCGCGAAGGTCACGGTCACCTTGAAATCGGGAAGAATCCTGAAATCGGTAATCGACCATTTCGCCATGGTGACCTACTCCAAGGGGGCAATGCCGACGGCAGCCGCGGGAACCTGGCACCTCTCCCAGTTCTTCATCAGCTCTTCCTTGTGAAGCGAGGCCCATTCTACGACCAGTGCGTGAGCCCGGCGAGGAAGGCCGCCCTGGATGACGTCCAATGTAGCTATGTTGTACTGAGCCTCGTGTTCGCCATACAGCGCATGAAAATGAGGCGGAAGGTGATCCTCCCAATACATGCGAATCACGATCCCGAAGAATTCGCTGATGGTCGGCATGCCGTACGACTCAATAGATCGGGCAATAACTTAGCGAGTTGTCGCTCGCATGGAAGCCGGACAATTGAGCGGTAGGTGGCAAATTTGTCGCCGCGCCGACGCCAGAAATGGCGCACGTCCGCTATTCCAAGTTCATGAGGTTCCGTCCGCATCGGCACTGACGGCAGGCCCTGTCTTCGCCACAGGCATGTCGGGCGCCGAGCGACGGCCGATCAGCGGCGAGCGATGCTTCAGCCTCGC
>JAIBJM010000004.1 GCA_020029535.1 Gammaproteobacteria bacterium
GCGATGAAGTAGGGAATCAGGTACTGCTCCTTGCCGGCCTGCTTCGAGTACTTGTCGAACAGCTCCTTGAATTTGTAATACGTATCGACGCCGGGCTTCATCATCTTGGACAGCGGCCCTTCGCGCAGATGCTCGGGCGCGATCTTCAGGTAGCCGCCCACGTGATGTTGCGCCAGCTCCTTCACGTACTCGGGCGACTCGCTGGCCAGGTCGTAGCGCACGCCGGAGGCGATCAGCACCTTCTTGATGCCCGGCAGTTCGCGCGCCTTGCGGTACAGCTGGATCAACGCGCTGTGATCGGTATTGAGGTTGGGGCAGATGCCCGGGAACACGCAGGATGGCCGGCGGCAAGCGCTTTCGATCTCGCGACTCTTGCAGGCAATGCGATACATGTTGGCGGTGGGCCCGCCCAGATCCGAGATCACGCCGGTGAAGCCCGGCACCGTGTCGCGGATGGTCTCGATCTCGCGCAGCACCGACTCTTCGGAGCGGTTCTGGATGATGCGTCCCTCATGCTCGGTGATCGAACAGAAGGTGCAGCCGCCAAAACAGCCGCGCTGGATGGAGATGGAGAAACGGATCATCTTGTAGGCGGGAATCTGCGCCTTGCCGTAGGACGGATGCGGCGTGCGTCGGTACGACAGGTCATAGATCCAGTCCATTTCGCCCGTGTTCAGCGGAATCGGCGGTGGGTTCAGCCACACGTCCACATCGCCGTGCTTCTGCACCAGCGCGCGTGCATTGCCGGGGTTGGCCTCCAGATGCAGGATGCGCGAGGCATGCGCATACAGCACCGGGTCGTTCTGCACGGCGTCGAAATCCGGCATGCGGATCACGCTGTGCATGCGTGACTCATTGCGCACGCGCCGGGCAAAGCGGATCACCTTCTCTGTAGGCTCGACCGGCGTGTTCTCGGTATCGGCCGCCGCACGCGTGGGCTCCATGGCATAGGGATCCAGCGGCGGATTCAGCGCGCCGGGTGTATCCAGATGTGTGGAGTCGATTTCAATCCAGCCCGCCGGCAGGCCGCGGCGCGTGAAGACCGTGCCGCGGATATCGGTCAGCGCGGCGATGGGCTCGCCGTCATTCATGCGACGCGCGATCTCCATGATCTGCCGCTCGGCATTGCCGTACACCAGCAGGTCGGCCTTGGCGTCCATCAGGATGGAGCGGCGCACCTTCTCTGACCAGTAATCGAAGTGCGCGATGCGCCGCAGCGAAGCCTCGATGCCGCCAATGACGACCGGCACCTCTTTATAGGCCTCGCGCACCCGCTGCGCGTAGACGATGACCGAACGATCGGGTCGCAGGCCGCCCTTGCCCTCGGGCGTGTAGGCATCATCGCTGCGCACCCGGCGGTCCGAGGTGTAGCGATTGACCATCGAATCCATGTTGCCGGCCGTGATGCCGAAGAACAGCCGTGGCGCACCCAACGCTTTGAAGGGCTCGGCGCTGTGCCAGTCCGGCTGCGCGATGATGCCCACGCGCAACCCCTGCGCCTCCAGCACGCGGCCGATCAGCGCCATGCCGAAGCTGGGATGGTCCACATAGGCGTCGCCGGTGACCATGATCACATCGCATTGATCCCAGCCGAGCCTTTCCATTTCGGCACGGGACATGGGCAGGTACGGCGCTGCCGGGCGCGGCGGTGCGGCCGGCAACTGCTGGCGAAGATCGGGGGCGGCTTGCATGCGGGGATTATAGGGGCTGACGCGTAAAGCCCTGAAAAACCTTGCTCAGGGGCGCCGGCTGAGCCCCACGGATTCGGCATCAAGACCGATGACGGCCTTCAACACCTTGCCGGCCATCGCCTGATCCGACGGCGACGCCGCGCGCTCGAAGGTCTGGGTGTCCAGATCGCGGGCCTCGAAAATGACCGGATTGGCGCGCTTCACCAGCTCGGTGGCGCGCGCAGTCTCGATGACACCGCGGGGATGAATCGTCAGCGCGGCCGCACCCTCCTCGACCAGCGAGGTCAGCTGCTCGGCCAGTTCCTGCTCGCCCGGCAGGCTGAACAGCGACTGGAAGTAGGTCAGCAGGCGATGGTGCTGTGTTTCGTCCGGCTGGACGCGCGCCGGACCTTCGTCGACCTGCGAGGTCACACTCAGGCGATCGGTGGGGAAGCCGTCCCTGAACAGTGCCACGCGCACTGCCTCGGCAGTCTGATGGTCCCGGAACACCGCGAGCATCAATGCGTTCATGCAGCAAACATCACGCCCTCCGCAACGTCACCGCATCGGCGCACAGCCTGTCAGCTTGCAGGCCTCGGACTACAAGGTGGCCGCCATCACTTCGTCACGCAGCAATCATCGCAGTGCAACGCAGCGGCGTGATACTGACCCTGCCCGCCGATGTGCGGGATCTGGCACTGCATCTGGCTTGCCATTTACCGGGGGATGTCGGCTGGAACAAGTGGCGGTGGTGCCACCCGGCCGCATCCCCCTCGCAGCGGTTACTCGGGCAGCAGCTGCGGATTCCACGCCACTTCCCACAGATGCCGGTCCGGATCCTGGAAGTAACCGGCGTAACCACCCCAGAACGTGTCTTGCGCCAGCTTGACGATGGTGGCACCGGCGCGTTTCGCCTGGTCCATCACCGCATCGACTTCATCGCGTGAGCTCACGTTGTGCGCCAGCGTGAAATCCGTCGGTGACGGCGGCGACACCGCGAGGCCGGCGTCCTTCGCCAGACTCTGCCGCGGCCACAGCGCGAGCCTCAGCCCTGGCTGCAGATCGATGAACACCACCGCACCATTCTCGAACTCGGTACCGACGATACCCGGCGTCGCAAGGCCGAGGCCGTCGCGGTAGAAAGTCAGCGAAGCTTCGAGGTTATCGACACCGAGGGTGATCAGGGTGATGCGAGGTTTCATGTGATGACAGGCCTTCTTGACGGAGGGTTTTTAAACTGTGATGGGGCGCAGCCCGACAAGTTCAAATTGACGGGCAAGCTCAGCGCCGACGTGCCAATCGGCACGCTCAAGAGTATTCTGAAACAGGCCGGCTTGAAGCTGCGCCGGGAGTGACGCAATGGAATACCTGGTCATAGTGGAAAAGGGCGAGAGCAGCTACGGTGCCTACGTTCCCGATCTGCCCGGTTGCGTTGCGGTCGGCGACACACGACGGGAAGTGATGAAGCTGATCCGGCAGGGCGTTCAATTGCACATTGAATCGCTGCGCGAAGCGGGCGAGAAAATTCCTCCGCCGCTTTCGCAGAGCCAGCTTGTAAAGGTGCGCACCGCTCTGTCGGCCTGAGCCGAGAAATCGAGCTTGAGCAAAACCATCCTGGGACCGGACGGCAAGGCGCGCTGCCGCTGGTGCGCCGCCACCCCCGAGTATCTTCAGTATCACGACACCGAATGGGGCTTCCCCGTCCATGACGATTGCCGCCTGTTCGAAAAACTGAGTCTCGAGGGTTTTCAGTCCGGCCTCAGCTGGCGCACCATCCTCGCCAAGCGCGACAACTTCCGCGCCGCCTTCTATGACTTCGATATCGAGCGCATCGCCCGCTTCACCGCGCGCGACGTATCTCGCCTGCTCAAGGACGCCGGCATCGTCCGCCATCGCGGCAAGATCGAAGCCGTCATCAACAACGCCCGCCGCGCCCGCGAATTGATCCAGCGGGAGGGATCACTGGCCGCTTATATCTGGCGCTACGAACCGGGTGCCAGGACGCAGACCAAACCGCAGACCGTCTCCACCTCCGCCGAGTCGCTGGCGCTGTCAAAGGATCTGAAGAAACAGGGCTGGAAGTTCGTCGGACCAACCACCGTGTACGCCTTCATGCAAGCCATGGGATTGGTCAACGATCACGTGGAGGACTGCGTGATTCACGCGCGCGCGGCGCGGGCGCGGAAGGCGTTCAGCCGCCCGTGAAGCGGAGCGCGCCGAAAAGAATCACGATGGCGCCGGCCAGCATCGAACCCAGGCGCATCGTCATGGATGAACGCAGCATCGCGACCTCGTGATGCAGCTCCGTGCGACCTTCTGCACGGTAGCTGTCGAGCTTCTGCGCCAGTAACTTCAAAGCCGCCTGCAGAAGTTTGACGTCTCCCTTGGTGGCCAGAACGGTCGTCATGTCCCGCTCCATCGCATCGACGACGGCACGCGCCTTGTCGGAAGGCACGTTAATGCTTACCAGCGCGTCGTACAAGGAGTAGAGAGCGGTCATGTATGCAGGTTACGCAAGCCGCCTGCGGAACGCACGTTGCCATTCGGGTGGGATCGTCCAGATTTGCCGGCTGAGCTCCATTCTGTCGATATCCACCCGAAATGCGGTGCTCCCGCACCGACCTCAGGGCCGCGACTGCGCTCCCGCCGGTTCGATCATGATCATATTGGCCACCGACTTGCCGTCTTTCCCGGTGGTCGTCATCGCGTTGACTTTGCTGCCAGGCTTCAGCTCCGTCACACCCACGCTGACCATCTTCGTTACAGGCGTGCCAGCGCCCACCACGACGCGGCGTGTCTTGCCCTCGCCATAGTCGATATCCATCTCCTGTCCCGTCGCCGTACGGTTGACGCTCTTGACGTGCCCATTGGTCATCGTCAATCCCGAGTTGTTCATCGGGAAGTTCACGTTGGGACCGTTGTCCGCCAGATGAACCTCGGTGGCCGTGCCCGTGTCGGGAGCCGTGCCGTTCTGGTTGGCGGTACCCAGGTACGCGCCGGGTTTGATCTCGTTGGCACCGGCCGTCTGCCTCACCGCCAGTCGCGTCTGCGGCGTGATGGCGACCGTGACATCGCCCTTCGGTGTAACGAGGACAACACTGTCCGCAGCAACGGACTTGACCGTTCCGCTGACGCGCTCGCCCGGAGGCGGCCCCTGCTGTGCAACCGCGACTTGGGCAATGAGGGCAGCGACGGCGATGGCGAAGGCTGGGTAAGTACGCATGATTTTCCCCTACGGTTGTTGGAGCCGGATCGTAGCACCGGATGCTGAGGGAAGCCCGACGACGTTCTTGAGCGCCGCCCCTACTGCCTGTGCTTTCTAGAATGACGCGCGCGTCCTATCTTTTTGCGCGACTGACTTTGGCCCTTTGCTGAGGTCGGCGACGGTGAAACCACCGACGGCGGGATCATCAGCCGATGCGACCACCGCGCGGCTGCGACTCCCCAGGCCAGCGGAAGTCCGAATAGAATGAGATTGCACAGTGTACGGGCAGGCATCAGTCCTACTGCATGATTCCCGTACGCCAGCAACGCAATGCCGATCACGATGCCCGTCGCGGCACGCGGTTCGAGCTGCTGATCATCGAAGCGAGAGACCACCAGATTGAGATAGCCGGTCCAGCGCTTCTTGAACCCACCCCATTGTTCGCCCTTACGGGGGATCGGCAGCAACTCATACAGGTATACCGCATGCACGCCGATGTAGGCACCTGCCATCCCATCAATAAGTGCGAAGCGATAATCGAGAGAGTTGGCCTTTCCAGCGCTGATGAGAGACAGATCCGAGCCCGCAAATTGCAGCACTCCTATAGCGACGACCGCGAGAAGGAACCAAGCATATATTCCTAGCTTCAGAAGATATGGCAACGCGCGCGGGGCCATAAGAAGCAGAAGTACAATCGCTCCAATTCCCAAGCACACATACGTTGCAGAGGATTCCCAGGCGCCCACCTCAACAGTGACCCACAACAGGATCGCACTCCACATCAGGATCGCTCCCTCACCGAGTCGTGGTAGAAGGCGTTCCTGGAAAAGCATGGCGAACATGAACGTGAAGAGCCCACACAAAAGGAGCCCGTCTTCGCCACTCACAACTTTGTTGTCGGTATCTGTCTGTACAAGAACAATAAGAGGAATCGCAGCACTGCCCAAATACCGTGCCCAATCCCATCGTTGGAAAGGCAGCACCATGTACGAGAGTTGCAGGAACATTCCACCGATCAAGCAGATCCAAACGATGTTTGAATTTCCAGTCATGGGTTGGCACGCATTGTAGTCGCCTATCCATCCAAGGTCTGCATGCTCAGACTAGCGGAAGCTTGGCTCCGACTGGGCGAACAGGGTCATCACGCCGCGCCAGTTTCTGAACCGATTTACTTAGCTTTTGAAGCTATCGCGATCGGGCATTCGATTTCCTCCGGCGCCGGTTGACAGTATCCGGGCAACTGGCACGTTGGTTCCTGCAGCGAAGAGCAGACGGGTAGCGCAGGCAGGCTCCCAAATCGGACGAACGGTGTTGCGCTCAATGACTCGCCGGACGATACCCTGTCAATCGTCCGCGAATTCCGATGTCAGCTTCCGACCCAAAGCAGTCGATCGCGAACGACCGCTTTCCAAGAACAAACGAGTTGCACGTCGTCTTTGAGTTTGATCAGGCGCGTTAATTCTGATCGTTACTCTGTGCAAGCCAGGACTTGCCAGGCTACCGAGCCAAGCTACGAGCTCGGTCGGCACACAAACCCTAAGTCAGGTATTTCCAGCACTATAGATCGAGATCGACGTGCGGCATTGAGACGGACGCTCCGACCGTAGGTCACACCGTCACCGTCACCTTCTGCTTGATGGCTGTCGCAACGGGGGCATAGAGGTCAACATCTCGCGCGCTGGTTTCAATCGAAACGACCAGGGAATATCGAATGGTCTCATTGTATTTGTCGTGGCTTAGTTGTTCCCGCCACCAACCGAGAGTCGGATAAATAGCAATGCCGCCACGCGCCGCCAAATCGGTAGCCGATCCGCGCCAAATATCCGTGTGGATAGACCCGCGATGCCGCAGTTGTGGTCCGATGATCCAGCCGTGATCTTGAGCATCTACAACCTGGCCCTCCTCCTCCGCGCGAGCAAAGTCCGAGATGCGCATTCTAAACGCCGCTTCACTTTCCAACGCCTTCTTCACGGCAAACCGTAGACCATGCGACTCATAACGATATCGACGAATGCGACCACGCTCCGATGGATTGGGCTCAATGAAATACGAGAGCGTCACGCGCATTTCGACCTCTGATGCGCCTAGGCTCTCAAGCTGCGCAGTTGGCCAAGGCAGCGAATACAGATGCACATCACGGGACCGGGCCCGCTCAACTCGACCAGTGCCACTCCTTGCGAGCACTCCTTCGAATGGTTGTAGCTCCTGCTGGGAAATCAGTGTCAGCGCGTTGCCCGCGCTCCAGAGCGCACGCCGCTCCGAAGGAAGCCCATACCCGCAGTGCCTAAGCAAATTCTCGATGTCACGCTTGCGCGATGCTGTCGGCGCGAACTGGCGAATCATAGGGTCAGTCCATCGCGCGGAATGCACAAGCAAACCACGCACAGTCTCGGGCCAATATTTTGGATAGTTAGCCTTGATTGCAGCTGCCATGCGTGACCCGAGCGCTACCGCCGCGCTCGTCCCCCACATCGAATCGAACGGGCGAACGGCAGGTCGATGATCGACGGTGAGCAAATCTAAAGACCTAAGGGAGTCCGTTTCGCCGTTGGGGGCCAACGCTCGATTGCCTCCTTCGAAGACGACGTCCGGTTTAATCGGCCAAGCTCTTTCCCAGCCAACGGAAGAGCAGCTGTAGGGACTCAAGCCGCCAATTGGCGCAAGCGGCTTGAATCCCGGGTATTCACGCTGGTCGATCTCTCCCTTGAAAGTCACGGCACCAACGGTCAGCGCGTTCCACGACTGAGCCGGGTCGTGAATGTTATCGACCGCATTCACAGCCGGGTAGTCCGCCTGGTCGATCTCTTCGACATTGCCGGCAGCGAGAACTACCAAACGATGTTCGGCGTCCTCCGCGCCCGATGTCAAACGATCGATGGCGGCCGACCAAGCCGAGGGTCTGCCTCGAAGGCGATCTCTCTTTGATCCGACCGCGAGACAAAACAGCCTATCCGCGCGCGGCTTCGTCACCGCGGGTCGGGCCATCGCTTCGCGCGTCAGTGCCCCAAGGAGTTCACCAACGTTGTCCCCGTTCTGGCGCAATACCTTCACGGACTCAAGACGGTGCGTTAGCGCGACGAGTCCAGCAGTCTCAAATACTTCACAGAGATCTCCATATAGTGCGAGTCCACCCATTTGGGTTCCATGTCCGAAAGTGTCATCCGGTCTCCACGCGGGATTCACAGTATGGCAATCCGCTGCGTCAAGCGCCGGCGACAGCAGCGGGTGTGCGCTAATACCAGTGTCGATAACGCAGACAACGGGCGCATCTGGCTCGGGAGGCCGCACGCGTCTCAGTAACTCGTCCGTCAGCGTCCATTGGGTGGGGGCGGGCAATCCAACGACCAAGTCAGCTGTCTCTTTCAGCCTACGAAGTTCGGCAATGCAATTCAGGAGGGTAATCGAGCGCGTCAACTGCTCCCGATTTCCACGTACAGCGAGAACGGTACGGTCAGGAAAGCGTTCCTCGGTCCTCGAAAGTATTAAACCAAGCGCTTCCGCATGACCGCGAAACTGCGCGCGCAAGCCCTCTCGGTCGTCACCGACGCGAAGCCAAACCTCCCACCAGATAATTTCATCGTCTCGGCTCGGCAGCAATAATGGATCATCAGTCCACAAGGACCTTAGCGCAGCGCGCCTAATACTACGGATGTTGGCGATCAATTCGTTGTTACGCGGCGTGCGTCGGTTCTTCCTTTCATTGATGTTGTCTTTGGTCAGATAGTCTTGAACAAGTCGTTCGAGCTTCGCTAAGGCGCCTTCTGGAACGAACACGGTAGCGAGCGTGCGTTTGCCTTCTTTGTGTAGTGAGAGCAGCTCAATGCCATCAGACGCCCGATCGAGGCTTTCCGCTTTTAGGTCGAATCCCGGTTCGCTCTCTATTACGAGATACATGCCATCGGGCAGGTCTTCAGCGAATTCGCGCCGCTCTTCGACGAGCCGTGCCGCGACAGGGGATAAGCGTTGAATTTGAGCAAGGATCGCGTTTCCATGCCTTTGTCGTTGGCGCTGCTTAATCTTCGGAAGTTCGCGCGGTGACTGTCGCGCTCGAAAACGGTCGGCGTCACGAAAGGCATCGATGCTCAGGTGTTTGAGATCAGCCAATGTGTACTGCTACCCTGTCATGTCAGAGTGGCACGCGCGGGTCGCATGGCAAGCCGTTCAGTTAGTGCGGCCTTCAGATCGGCCTGCGTGACGCTCATCCGGTCACCGATGATTGCGTCCTTCATCGCTTCATCTGCGGCGCGCGTAATCTCCGCGTAGCTTAGCCCGCTAGCCACCATTCCAAGTTCTGCCCAGTCCACATCGGATCCCGCAAATTTGTGCACACGGCCGCGTAGCGTGTCCGCCACTTGCGCTGGCGAAGGTAGGTCGTATTCGATGACATCATCAAAGCGGCGATAAACAGCGTGATCTAGAAGTTCTGGATGATTGGTAGCGGCGACGATGAGGCTGTGCGAATCATTGTGCTCGATGAATTGTAAGAAGCTGTTGAGCACCCGACGGATTTCTCCAACTTCATTCGACATTCCGCGTTGCGACGCGATGGCGTCAAACTCATCGAACAAGTAGACGCCCCGAGTGTCGCGAACAGCATCGAAAATCAATCGAAGCTTTGCGGCAGTTTCACCCAGAAACTTAGAGATCAACACTTCAAGTCTGACCAAGAACAATGGCAGCCCCAGCTCTCCAGCGAGAACGGATGCCGTGAGAGTTTTTCCTGTCCCGGGGGGGCCAGTCAGGAGCAGCCGTCGTCGCGGGGCTAATCCGTGTTCGCGCAGTCGCTGGAAATGACGCTGTTCACGAATGATGCGCAGCAGGCGCTCGCGCACTGTTTCGCTAGTGACCATTCGGACTAATTTGTCGCGCGGATATGTGACCGAAACGAGATTGGCAAGCTCACCTCGCGGCCTCGAGATGGGAGTCGGATCTCGCCCGAGTAGCTCACGACCAGCTCGCTGTTCCTTCGCCGCGTCGATGAGGTCCTTAATCTCCTCGGCAAGCTTGCCGTGCCCACGTTTTGCCTCGTATGCGGCTACTTGCATAGCGATTGACAAGAATTGTGCGTCGTCCCTATCGACGAAGGATCGCAACAACGCTTTGATTTGATCGGCGCTGGCCACGGGGACTCCTCGGATGCGTAGTATGTCAAAAGACGGCCCACTTGGTCGGCCAGTTTTCACCGCGTCAGTTGTGATAAATGCAAAGCCCGCTTTGCGGCAGTCAAGCCGCCGCGCTGGTTGTCTGCTTTTGGCCGATAGCGGACGTTTGTAATCGCGGTCCCGTTGCGTTCAGCGCCCCGCATCGCGCCCGGCCTCTCGCCCTCCGCGCTGCCGCGACATTGCGGCGCGCCGAGCGGAGGGCGATCAGCGGCGAGCAAGCTTGCCTTGCGAGCCGCCGCCCGCAGCGAGGGCACGGCAACAACTTGCATGATCGTCATGCAAGTTGTTGATCCGCGCGCCGCCATGAGCGCCAGCGCGGAGGGCGAGAGGCCGCGCGCCGTGTGTGTCTTGACGGCTGTGCGACAATGAACCCATGCCCCGCTCCCCCACTCCCGCGCCCGACGCGATCCACATCCATGGTGCGCGCCAGAACAACCTGAAGAATCTCGACCTCGAGATTCCTCTTAACCAACTCGTCGTCGTCACCGGCGTCTCCGGCTCCGGCAAATCCTCGCTGGTGTTCGACACCCTGTATGCCGAAGGCCAGCGCCGCTACGTCGAGACCTTCTCGCCCTATGCGCGGCAGTTCCTCGATCGAATGGATAAACCGCAGGTGGATCGCATCGAGGGCGTGCCGCCGGCCATTGCCATCGATCAGGTGAATCCGGTGCGCACCTCGCGCTCCACGGTCGGCACCATGACCGAGATCAACGATCACCTCAAGCTCCTGTATGCGCGCGCGGCCACGTTGTTCTGTCGTCAATGCAGCCGGCCGGTGCGACGCGACAGCGCCGAGAGCATCGCGGCCGACCTGCATGCGCAGATACCCGCGCATGGCGACCCGCAGCTGCGCGTGTGCTTCCCGGTGCCGGTGCCGGCCAGCATGAAGCCGGCCGAGATCCGCGCCGAACTGGAGAAGCAGGGCTACGCGCGCTTCCACGAAGAAACGCCGCAACTGTTCACGGTGATCCAGGATCGCTTCCGGCTGTCCACAGTCGATCGCGGCCGGTTGATCGAGGCACTGGAGTCCGCGGCGCGCGCGGGTCACGGCAAGCTCAGCGTGCACGCGCTGAACGAGGCCAGCTCGGAAATCGGCCTGTGGCGCTACTCCACCGATCTGCATTGCGCGCACTGCGATCTGTACTACCAG
The DNA here is from genome assembly GCA_020029535.1 of Gammaproteobacteria bacterium. Taxonomy (GTDB): domain Bacteria; phylum Pseudomonadota; class Gammaproteobacteria; order Steroidobacterales; family Steroidobacteraceae; genus FEN-1191. The sequence goes on from JAIBJM010000004.1 coordinate 11,188, forward strand.
GACGCGACGCCGGCGCTGTTCTCGTTCAACTCGGCGGTGGGCGCCTGCGACACCTGCCGCGGCTTTGGCCGCGTGATCGGCATCGACTATGTACTGGTGATCCCCGACCAGAACAAAACGCTGGCCGGCGGTGCGGTGAAACCCTGGCAGACACCCTCGAACAAGGAATGCCAGGACGATCTGATTCGCTTCGCAAAGAAGCGTGGCATTCCGGTGGATGTGCCCTGGCGCGAGCTCGACGAATCGCAGCGCCAGTGGGTGATCGACGGCGAAGGCGATTGGCGCAAGAAGGTGTGGTACGGCGCGAAGCGCTACTTCGCCTGGCTGGAAGGCCGGGCCTACAAGATGCACGTGCGCGTGCTGCTGTCGAAGTATCGCAGCTACACACCCTGCCCCACCTGCAACGGCGCGCGCTTGAAACCGGACGCTCTGTTGTGGCGACTGGGTGCGGCAAGCGACTCTGGCGCTGATCAACGTGGCCACAACGTGCACGAGCTGACACTGCTGCCGGTCGAGGATTGCCAGCGCTTCTTCGCGCAGCTGCGACTGCCCGGCGCGCTGGATGAGGCCAGCGATCTGGTGCTGGCCGAAGTGCGCAGCCGTCTGGGCTATCTGAATGAAGTGGGCCTCGGCTATCTGACCCTCGACCGCCAGTCGCGCACGCTGTCGGGCGGCGAAGTTCAGCGCATCAACCTGTGCACGGCGCTGGGCACTTCGCTGGTCAATACGCTGTTCGTGCTCGATGAGCCCTCGATCGGCCTGCACCCGCGCGACATGGGCCGCGTCATCGCCGTGATGCATCGGCTGCGCGATGCCGGCAATTCGCTGCTGGTGGTGGAGCATGACGCGCAGATCATGCTGGAAGCCGACAAGCTGCTGGACCTGGGGCCCGGCGCCGGCGAACACGGCGGTGAGATCGTCAGCTTCGGCACACCGGCGCAAGTCTGTGCCGATGCGCAATCCATTACCGGTCAATGGCTGACCGGCCAACGCGCCTTGCCGCCGCTGCGCGCCACGACGCCACGGGCCGAAGACCCGCGCGTATTGCGGCTGGAAGGTGCCAGCGAACACAACCTGAAGAACATCGATGTGGAGATTCCGCTCGGCAGGCTGGTGTGCCTGACCGGCGTGTCGGGTTCGGGCAAATCGACGCTGATCCAGGATGTGCTGTATCCGGCGCTGCAGAAGGCGCATGGCAAGCCGGCGGAAACGCCGGGCGCGCATCGGGCGCTGCTGGGCGCCGGGCAGATCGACGCGGTAGTGATGGTGGACCAGACCCCCATCGGCCGCACCACGCGCTCGAACCCGATCAGCCATGTGGGCGGGTTCGACGAGATCCGCGCGCTGTTTGCCGCCACGCCCGATGCGAAGCTGCGTCGCTACACGGCCGGCACCTTCAGCTTCAACAGTGGCAATGGCCGCTGTCCCACCTGCAGTGGCAATGGCTTCGAACATGTGGAGATGCAGTTCCTCTCCGATGTGTACCTGCGCTGCGGTGAGTGCAATGGCCGGCGCTTCCGGCGCGAGATTCTCGAAGTGACGCTGACCGGCGCCGACGGCACGCAGGCCAGCATTGCCGATGTGCTGGAGATGACGGTGACGCGCGCGCTGGGCTTCTTTGCCGGCTCACCCAAAGTGCTGGCGCGGCTGCAGCCGCTGTCCGATGTGGGACTGGACTATCTGCGGCTGGGACAGCCGGTGCCCACGCTGTCCGGCGGCGAGGCGCAACGCCTGAAGCTGGCCGGGCATCTCGCGGAAGCAGCGCAACCCACGCCGCGCAAACGCGGCAGCAAGGAACCCGTCGTTTCCCGCGGCAAGCTGCTGCTGTTCGACGAACCCACCACCGGTCTGCACTTCGAAGACATCGCGCGACTGATCCGCGCCTTCGGCCTGCTGCTGCAGGCCGGTCACTCGTTGCTGGTCATCGAACACAACCTGGACGTGATTGCCGCCGCCGACTGGCTGCTCGAACTCGGACCCGAAGGTGGCGAACGTGGCGGACAGCTGGTGGGCGCCGGCACACCGGCCGAACTGATGAAGCTGAAGCATTCGCCCACCGGCGCGGCATTGAAGCAGTACGAAGCGTCGAAACGCAGCGCAGGCCGCGGCCTGCTGCGCGTGGCCGAGCCGGCACCCGCACGCAAAGTGCATGGTGAGGCCAACCAGATCGTGGTGCGCGGTGCGCGCGAACACAATCTGCGCAACATCGATGTGACCATTCCGCGCGAGAAGTTCACGGTGATCACCGGCGTGTCGGGCTCGGGCAAGTCCACGCTGGCCTTCGACATCCTGTTCAGCGAGGGACAGCGGCGCTATCTGGAATCGCTGAACGCCTATGCGCGCCAGTTCGTGCAGCCGGCCGCGCGCGCCGACATCGATTCGATCAGCGGCATTCCACCGACGGTGGCCATCGAACAGCGTGCCAGTCGCGGCGGACTGAAGAGCACGGTGGCCACGCTGACCGAGATCTATCACTTCCTGCGGCTGATCTACGTGCGGCTGGGCACGCAGTACTGCCCGGACTGCAATGTGGCCATCGAGCCGCAGAGTCTGGATGCCATCGCGGCCCAGCTGCTGAAGAAACACCGCGGCAAACCGGTGCAGCTGCTGGCGCCGCTGATCGCGCAGCGCAAGGGCATCTACACCGATCTGGCGCGCTGGGCCGCCGCCAAGGGCGTGCAGCAGCTACGCGTCGATGGCGCGTTCGTGCCCACCGAGCCCTTCCCGAAACTGAAGCGCTTCGTCGAACACACCATCGAGATGCCGGTGGCCGCTCTCACTGTCAGCGCACGCAGCGAAGCCGAACTGCGCGCGGCGCTGGATCGGGCGCTGCAGGCCGGGCGCGGCGTACTGCATGTGCTGGATGAGCGCGGCAAGGTGGCGGTGTATTCCAGTCGTCGCGCCTGCCCGAACTGCGGCCGCGGCTTCGCCGAGCCGAATCCGGCACTGCTGTCGTTCAACTCGGCGCAGGGCTGGTGTCTCACCTGCCATGGCACCGGCGAGCAGATCGATGAATTCGATGCGGAATCCACCGGCGAGGAAGCATGGTGGACCGGCAGCGATCAGCCCGAAGGCATGGCCTGCAATACCTGTCATGGCCAGCGGCTCAATGCCGTGGCGCTGCATCTGCGCTTCCAGGGCCGCTCCATCCCGGAACTGACCGCGCATCCGGTGCAGGAGCTGCAGGACATTTTCTCGAAGCTGAAACTGGATACCCGTGCAGCCACGATTGCCCGCGACGCACTGAGCGAAATCCGCAGCCGGCTGGAATTCCTGGCGCGCGTGGGACTGGGTTATCTCTCGCTCGACCGCAGCGCGCCCACGCTTTCCGGCGGCGAAGCGCAGCGCATCCGTCTCGCCGCGCAGCTGGGCTCTAACCTGCAGGGCGTGTGCTATGTGCTGGACGAACCCACCATCGGCCTGCATCCGCGCGACAACGCCATCCTGCTCAATGCGCTGGATGCCCTGGCGCGTGCGCGCAATACGCTGGTGGTGGTGGAGCATGACGAGGACACCATCCGCCGTGCCGATCACATCATCGACCTCGGGCCCGGCGCCGGTGTGCGCGGCGGTCGCGTCATCGCCACCGGCACGGCGCAGCAGCTACATCGCAACCCCGAGTCGATGACCGGACGCTACCTGGCAACGCCGATCCGTCATCCGGCGACGCCGCGCCGGCCGGTCGACGACGACACCGCCTGGCTGGAATTGCAGGGTATGACGCTGCACAACCTGCAGGGCGTCGACGCGAAGGTGCCGCTCGGGCGGCTGGTGGTGGTCACCGGCGTCTCCGGCTCGGGCAAGTCGTCACTGGCGCGCAATGTGTTGTTCGAAAACCTGCAGACGCTGAAGCGCGATGGCGCCGATGCCGAACTGCATGGACTGAAAAAGCTGCGCGGTGCAGAGCGCATCGACCGCGTGCTGGAAGTGGACCAGACACCCATCGGCCGCACACCGCGCTCCTGCCCCGCCACCTATGTGGGCTTCTGGGACGAAATCCGCAGGCTGTATGCCGGCAGCAATGAGGCGCGCGTGCGCGGCTATGGGCCGGGCCGCTTCTCGTTCAACACGGCGGGCGGGCGCTGCACCGAGTGCGAAGGCCAGGGACAACGCACGGTCGAGATGAACTTCCTGCCCGACGTCAAGGTGCTGTGCGATCGCTGCGGCGGCGCGCGCTTCGATCGCGAGACGCGCGAGGTGCATTGGCGCGAGAAGTCCATCAGCGACGTACTGGCGATGAATGTCGAGGACGCGCTGGAGTTCTTCGCCGCGCATCCGAAGATCCAGCGGCCGCTGGCGCTGCTGCGCGATGTGGGTCTGGGCTATCTGACACTGGGTCAGCCCAGTCCGACACTGTCGGGCGGTGAGGCCCAGCGCATCAAGCTGGTCACCGAACTGGCGCGACTGGGCGAACGCCTGCCGCGTGCCCGTCCGCAGCACACGCTGTATGTGCTCGATGAACCGACGGTTGGTTTACACATGTCAGACGTCGAGAAGTTGACCGCGGTGCTGCATCGGCTGGTGGATGCGGGGCACAGCGTGGTGATGGTGGAACATAACCTTGATCTGATGGCCGAGGCCGACTGGATCATCGACATGGGCCCCGAGGCCGGCGTCGACGGTGGCCTCATCGTTGCCTGCGGCCCGCCGGCGCAGATCGCGCTGGCGAAGCGCTCCCACACCGGTGCAGTGCTGGCCGGCTTCATGCGTCAGCGCAGCGCGGCCTGAGATTTCAGTCTTATTGCGGGCTGGACCCGTCTCTGTCTGCTTGCGCAACCTGCCTTTAGTGGCTAGCGTGCCCGACCGTGAATGCACTGCCCGACCAGGACGAATTGATCAGCTTCCTGCACCGCGAGCAGGAGCGGGAGCGCAGCGATTTGAGCCGGCGGCTGCATGACGAACTGGGCGGGCTGCTGACGGCGGTGAAATTCGATGCCGCTACGATCAAGCGGCAGCTTCCTGCCGAACACAGCGCGGCGATCGACGAATCCCTGCTGCGTCTGTTCACATCGATACGCAACGCGGTCGACTTGCAGCGCGACCTGGTCGAGCAGCTGCGGCCCGGCATCCTCGATCACATGGGACTGTTCGCTGCCATCCGCTGGCAGTTCGAATCCTTCTGCAAGCAGGCCGGCCTGAGCTGCCGGTTGCAGTTCGGCGGCAACGATCTGCAGATCAATGCCGATGTCTCGATTGTGCTGTTCCGTGCGGTGCAGGACGTATCGCAGAGCATTGTCGATCGCGGCCGGGCCCGCGAGGTCAGCCTGCGCGTGCGGCGACCCGAACCGCAGCTGCTGGCCATCGAGATCGAGGACGATGGCGCCAGCGACGCGGCCTTTGCTGCCACCGATCCGCGCCTGCAGTCGATGCAACATCGCATTGCCGGCCTGGATGGTTACTGCGAATTCACCACCACGCCAACGCGCACGCTGGTGCGCATCTGCGTGCCGCAACACGATGCATCCAGCCGCTGAACTTCAGCGGCAGTACTGGAATCCGGCACCGTTGAAGATGTTGCGGATGGCGCCGGCCAGCAGGTCGAAATCGGCGCCCTTGGCAATGCAACCCGCCGCTCCGCAGGCCGCAGCTTTTTCCGCCAGCTCCGGGCCGGCATGCCCCGTGTACAGGATGCAGCGCAGCTGCGGTGCCTCGCGTGCGGCGTGCGCCAGCACTTCGAAGCCGCTGCCATCGGGCAGCGACAGATCCAGCAACAGCACGTCGGCCTGCAGTTCGCGCGCGCGCGGTATGGCCTCGCGGACCGAGGCCGTCCAGCCGGCCAGCTCCAGGTCGGGCTCGAATGCGAGCAGCCGACCCACCGACTGCACCAGATCCTCATTATTTTCGACCATCAATATTCTGCAACGGCGCATGCACACGATCCTTCGGCGCCGGCTTCGCCGGACAGGTTTGCATTGTTCTTGCAGGGGGATTGTAGATCGCAACCGAGGGAGATAGCTCAGTGGCCAAAATTCCAGCCGGCGTAGGGCCGCAGTATCCGCAAACCGTGGTGCTGGTGGGCGCCACCGGCGATCTGGCGCGTCGCAAGCTGCTGGGCGGACTGTTCCATCTGGTCAGCGCCGGCTTCATCCCGGGCTGCCGCATCATCGGCGTGTCGCTGGATGCGCTGGACGCCGACGGCTTCCGCAAGCTGGCGCGCGCCGCGATCGATGAATTCTCGCCCCGCAAGTTCGGGCAGGCGGACTGGGATGCCTTCGCCGCCATCCTCGACTACGTGCCCATCGCGGCCGGCGCCAGCGGCCTGCGCGCCGCGGTACAGCGTGCCGAGCTCGGTCTGGGCAGCGAAAGCCGCCGGCTGCACTATGTCAGCGTGCCGCCCAATGCGGCGCTGGCCGCGGTGCGTCTGCTGGGCGAGGCAGGCCTGGTCGAGCGTTCGCGCATCGTGATGGAAAAGCCCTTCGGCATCGACCTCGCCAGCGCGGTGGCGCTGAACCGTGAACTGCACCAGGTATTCGACGAGAGCCAGATCTTCCGCATCGACCATTTTCTCGGCAAGGAACCGGCACAGAACATTCTCGCCTTCCGCTTTGCCAACGGCTTGTTCGAACCGATCTGGAACCGCAATTTCATCGACCATGTGCAGATCGACGTGCCCGAGAAGATCGGACTGGCCACGCGCGCCAGTTTCTACGAAGCCACCGGCGCCTTCCGCGACATGGTGGTGACGCATCTGTTCCAGATCCTGGCCTTCGTCGCGATGGAACCGCCGACGGCGCTGGAACCCAGGTCGATCAGCGAAGAGAAGAACAAGGTCTTCCGCAGCATGCTGCCCATCGATCCCGCCCACGTGGTGCGCGGGCAGTACATCGGCTACCGCGGCGAAGAAGGCGTCGAGACCGAATCCGACACCGAAACCTTCATTGCGCTGAAGTGCTTCATTGACAACTGGCGCTGGGCCGACACGCCGTTCTATCTGCGCACCGGCAAGCGTCTGGCCGAAGGCCAGCGCATCATCTCGATTGCCTTTCGCGAACCACCCAAGAGCATGTTCCCGGCGGATTCAGGCGTCGGTGCGCACGGACCCGATCATCTGACCTTCGATCTGGCCGACACCTCGAAGATGTCGCTGTCTTTCTATGGCAAGCGGCCCGGGCCGGGCATGCGGCTGGACAAGCTCAGCCTGCAGTTCGCCATGCACGACACGGGTTTCGCCGATGAAGTGCTGGAAGCCTACGAACGGCTGATCCTCGATGCCATGCGCGGCGATCACACGCTGTTCACCACCGCCGATGGCATCGAACGTTTGTGGGAAGTGTCCACGCCGCTGCTGACCTCACCGCCACCGGTGCGGCCTTATGCGGTGGGCTCGTGGGGACCGAACGCCATACACCAGCTGATCGCGCCACATGCCTGGCGACTACCGTTCGAGCGCACCTGGCGCGACCCCAACAGCGTTGGAGCCTGAACGGTTACTTCGGAGTCGGCTCCGGATACCAGAAGGTCTTGTGACAGGTCTCGCACACCTCATCGATGGCGCCGCCCACTTCCTCCATCTTGCCGGTATCGCGCCTGTCGACCGCGTCGAGCATCTGCAGGGTCACATCACGCATGCCGGCGGCGAAGCCATTGAAGGCGGCGCGCTGTGAATCGACGCGCTGCTGGATGTCATCCGAGCTCAGCTCATTGCCGGCTCCCTTGGGGAAGGGCTTGGCGGCCACCTGACGGTGCTCGATCATCAGCAGGTTCATTGTCTCGACCAGCATCACGGCATTACCGCGCACCGCGGCCCATTCCTCGTCGGTCCTGGGGGTCTTTTCGTGTACGCCCTGAGCATCGCTGGTGGAGCCGGTGGCGTTCCACAAGCCGTCGGCGGAAGGCTCGACCACTGACTTCATCAAGTCCTGCAATGTGGTGACAGGCTTGATCGGCGATGGCGGTGTCTGCGCAACCGGCGCAGCTTCCTGTCTGGCGCAGGCGGCCAGCAGCAGACAGGCTGCTGCGGCAAGAGATTGAGTCCGGTTCAACATGCGACCATCCCCCGGTCAAACCCAGCAAATTGCTGCGATAAGCCAGTCTACGCGGGGATGTCCGGCCGCCCTCGTTACAGAATTGTCAGGATGCGGGGCGCGGCGCGGCCTGATACAGAGGCAGGGCCCGTGGCATCAGTTTTTCCAGATCGTCGAGTCGCGAGGCATCGGAGGGATGGGTGCTGAGAAAGTCGGAGCCGCTGCTCTGCTTCAATTGCGCCATCTTGCGCCACAGGCTCAACGCCGCCTGCGGGTCATAACCGGCGCGCGCCATCAGCTCCAGACCGATGCGGTCGGCCTCGGTTTCCTGCAGGCGGCTGCGCGGCAGCGAAAACGTGACATTGGTGATCATGCCGGCCAGCTGCATGGAACCGCTGCCCAATCCGGCCAGCGCGCCCAGCGCCCCCAGCCCCACCTGTTGCGCATAGGCGCGCGACACCGCCTCGCGGCTGTGCTCGCGCAAGGCATGCGCGATCTCGTGGCCGACCACGGTGGCCAGCTCGGCATCGGTGAGCTTCAGCTGTTCGATCAGCCCGCTGTACACCATGATGCGGCCGCCCGGCATGCAGTAGGCATTGACGTCCTTGCTGGTCTGCACATTGACCTGCCATTGCCAGTTCGCGGCATCGGCACGGAACACCGGCGCCTGGGCAATCAGCCGGTTGGCAATGGTGCGCACGCGCTGCAGTTGCGCCGCATCGGTGTTGAGCTGCTTCTGCTCGCGTGCCTTGGTGAGCTCGGCGGTATAGGCCTGCGCAGCGCTCTGTTCCACCTGCTGTTCGGAAACCAGCATGGACTGGCGCCGCTCCACGCCAATGGCGCCCGGCGCGGTGGTGGTGACGGACTGGCAACCACCGATCAGCGTGGCCAACGCCGCGGCCCAGACGGGCACTGCTCGTGTCATGGTGCCTATACTAGCCGGTGAGTCACGATCTGGTCTGCTGGAAATGCGGCGCTGCGCTGGCAACGCTGTCGCTGCCATTGTCGCGGCGCGATGAATGTCCGCGCTGCCGCGCGGAGCTGCATGTCTGCCGCATGTGCGCCGACTACGATGAGCATGTCGCCAAGCGCTGCCGGGAACCCATCGCCGAAGAGGTCAGCGACAAGGAGCGCGCCAATTTCTGCGGTTACTTCGCCCCGCGCGCCAAGGCCTGGACACCGCCCGACACCAGCGCCGCCGAGCAGGCCCGGCTGGAGCTGGAGAAGTTGTTCGGCAAGCGCTAGCTAGTCGCTGAATGACTCGGCGAGGCGGTCAATCAGCCGTCCGAGCTTGGAACCGCGTGGCGACTTGTCGGCTTCCAGGCGCAGATGCCGTACACCGGAATCATTGAGCAGCTCGCCGCGGCCGTTGTCGATCTGCAGTTCGCCGGCGCCGAGAATTTCCAGCGTTTCTTCCAGAGACATTTCGCGCTTCGACTTTGCGGCGCCCGGCTTCTTCGCCACGCCGGCACGTACCTTGACGCGCTTGCCCGGTGGCGGCTTGCCCGCCGTCGCAGGCCTGGCTGCGACGGCGGGCGGCGGCAAGCTGCGGGGCTTGTCATCGATCAGCTTGAACTGACCGCTGTTGTCGGGCTTGGCAGCGACCGGGGCCGGTGCCGCGGCAGCCGCTTTCTGCGCGGCTGTCAGCGCGCGTTCACGCTCGCGCACCGTGACTGGCACCACCGATACGCTGGCAAACTCCGAGCGCACATATTGCGCAACCTGCTTGGCCGATGTGGCATCGGTGAAAAAGCCCAGCCGCAATCCATACCAGCGACGACCATCGCGGTTGCCCTCAGCGCCATACAGCGTGTATGCGCTGAAGATGGCCAGCTGTGGAATCCCGCTCATGACAATGGGCTGCACCGACCACACCAGTTGCAGCGCGTACATGGTCAGCTCACTGCGCGGCTTGATCGCCGCTGCAGGTTTCGCCACCGCAGGCTTCGCTGGCGCGGCGGGCTCCAGCACCTTCAGCACCTGTGCGCCGGTCAGTAGCGGTTTCGATGCCGGCCCGGGCTGGACTGCCTTGATGGCCTTGCGTTCGGCGGTGACATCCAGCGCGGCGATGGCCGCGCGCACGCTGCTCAGCGACTGGGCAGCGCCCATCTGATCGCTGGCCTGATCATTGACCGCAGGCTTCTGCACTGTTGCCGGTTTCTCGGCAACTACCGCAGCGGCGGGCTGTATCGTCGGCGGCGCCGGCATATCGATACTGGCTGCCGTCACCGGATGCAGCTGCAAGGTCCGCGGTTTTTCCGGCGCCACCGCAGCGGGCAGTACCGCTGCCGGTGCCGGTGCCGGCCGTGCTGCAGCCTGCGCACGCAGCTTCTGTCCTGGCGCAACACCGGCCCAGGCCGCCGGATAGACTTCGCGCACCAGCTCGAGCAATCGTTCGGCTTCTTCCTGCGTGCTGAAGTAGCCCATGTGCAGGCGGAATCGTTCGCGTCCATCTTCGCGACGACGCGAAACAAAAAACTTGAAGCGCTTCAGCTCGGGATGCGTTGACTGCGGCAGCGGAACCGGCGTTGTCGACGACGCCAGATTGATGACAAAGCCATTGTCGGTAATGCCAACCAGAGATTCCGCGACTGCCAGTGCCGACTGGTTACCTGAGAACTGAATGGCTTGCTGCATCATGGACACCCGCTTCCTCTGAAAGAAGCTCCGGCGCCCGGCCAGCGAATGGGGAAGACACGGCAAGACGCCCACTCGTCCTGCTATGGCAACCCCGCTATCCCCTGACGGGACCGGAGGCTTTGCGTCCCTGCCTTGCAGCAGGTTTGCCGTTAGATCACGTGACGCAGTGTGGCAGTGTGACGAAGGGCGTCAAGGGTGCGGACAGAGAGCCAGTTCACGACTGGCGAAGAATGTTGTGGTGCGTCACAGTTTGGGTCGATCAGCCGGCCTCGCGCAGCGCTGTACCAGGCATCGGGTGGCGTGCCATCAGCAATTCGGTGGTCTCGATAACGTTGCGGGGATGGGCCAGGTAGAAGCCCTGCGCCATGTCGCACTGGCGCTCGCGCAGGAACTCCATCTGCTCCATGGTTTCGACGCCCTCGGCGACCACCTGCTTGCCGAGCGCATGCGCCATCACGATGATGGTTTCAGCCAGCGTTGCCGCGGTCACGCTGTGTGGCACTTCCTCGATGAACGAGCGATCGATCTTGATCACCTGCACCGGATGCTGGCGCAGATAGCCCAGCGACGAATAGCCGGTGCCGAAGTCATCCAGTGACAGGCGCACACCCAGCGCCGACAGCCGGCGCAGCGACAGACGTGCTTCATCGTCGGCGAACACCGATTCGGTCAGTTCGATCTCCAGCATCTCGGGTGGCACATTGACCCGGTCCAGCGCGCGCCGCACGATCTTGGAAAATTCCGTCTGCCGCAACTGATGCACCGAGACATTCAGCGCCAGCCGTTGTGGCGCGATGCCCTGTTCGCGCCAGATGGCGAGCTGGTTGCATGCGGTTTCCAGCACCCAGGCGCCGATGTCGACGATCAGGCCGCTCTGCTCGGCGGCGGGTATGAACTGACCGGGACTGCGCAGCGCTTCGCGCGGCGGCTGCCAGCGCAGCAATGCCTCGAGTCCGACCAGACTGCCATCGCTCAACGAATACTGCGGCTGGTAGTACAGCGAAAATTCACGGCGGCGCAATGCGCGGAACAATCCGCTCTCGGCCACCGGTGTGCCTGACTTCTCCATGCTGCGCTCATAGAACACTGCGCGGCCGCGGCCACCTTCCTTGGCCCGATACATGGCGAGGTCGGCATTGCGCATCAGGTCTTCAATGGAGTTGCCATCATCGGGGAACAGCGTGGCGCCGATGCTGGCGCGCACGTAGTGGTCGCGTCCGCCGACATTGACCGGATGCTGCAGCGACTCGGTGATGCGCGTCGCCACCTGCCGCACCGAATCCGCGCCGCTGATGCCGCGCAGGATCACGGTGAATTCGTCGCCAGCCAGCCGTGCCACCGTGTCGCCATCCTTGACGCAGGCGCGCAGCCGCTGCGCGGCGATCTGCAGCAGCTGATCGCCGGCGGCATGGCCAACACTGTCGTTGACCTTCTTGAAGTGATCGAGATCCACATACAGCAGGGCGCCACGCTGCAGACCAGCCGCCGCGCTGGCCAGTTCCTGCGACAGCCGGTCGCGGAACAGCAGGCGGTTCGGCAGCGAAGTCAGCGCATCGAAATGCGCCTGCCGGTACAACGCCTCATCGCGCTGGCTCTTCGACAGTGCCGCACCCAGCCGCGTGGCGCACTCGGTGCCGTATGCAGCCAGCTCAGGCGGCACGGATGGCACGCCCAGATAGCCCACCGACAGAATCGCCGCGACGCGATCCTGCACCAGCACCGGCCACACCCAGAAAAACTCGGCGCCCAGTGCCCGCAGCGGATCGAGGAAACTGTGCCGGTGCGGTTCGCAGCGGGTGACGGTCAGACCCTGGCGCTGCTCCTGCAGGTCTTTCAGCAGTTCGGTATCCACGCTGATGCGGCTGACCGGCAGCTCGACGCCGTTGGTTGCTGACACATAGGTGCGCGCGTGATCGGAAGCATCGGGATCCATCAGCGCCAGTGCCGCACCATGGCAGCCGGTGATTCTGCAAATGCGCGCCAGCACCGGATCGAGCGCCTGTTCCAGCTCGCTCGACTCGAGCAGCAGGCGATCGATTTCATTGAGACTGCCCAGCGCCTGCATGCGGCTCTGCAGCTGCCCAACGGTGCGATTGAATGCGATCGCCAGTTCGCGCGGCATATCACGCGACCGCGCCAGGGCTACGCGCCGGTAGCGACCTTCGCCCAGTTCTCCCAGCGCCTCCTGCAGCTCACCCAGCACCGGCTGCCAGCCACGCGTCAGATACCGCGTGCCCAGCACCAGCAGCGCCGCGGCCAGCAGCAGCAGGGCCGGCAATGCCTTCAGCAGCACAACCAGACTTCCAGCGTCCGCAGCATTTGCGTAGCCCACCACCAACCAGTTGACGCTGCCGAGGCGGCGGCTGTCGGTCTTCAGCCGCGACACAGCGCCCAGCCATTCGGCGCCGTCAACAGTCCAGCCGCGAACGGACGGAGCCGCCACCAGTTGCGCCAGCTGATGTTCGCGACGGAACAGTGCCTGCAGTTCACCGGATACTTCCGAAGTGGCCTGCAATACATTGCCATCGCCATCCAGCACGGCCACCGATGCATCGGCGCGCACCGGCGCGATGCCCTGCCAGAACCATTCAGAAGACAGCTCGAACCAGGCGGCATTGCCACCGGGGAGCGAACGGATCATGTACAGCTCGCGGCTGCGCGCTTTGCTGTCCGCGGCGCGCAGCAACAGCTGACCATCCGACAATGCCGAGCGATCGGCAGCGGTCAGCGCCGCCGGCAGGCGTGCGCCGGCAGGCGGAATACCGGTTGGATAGATCAGCACCTCGCGGATGCCCGGTGAACGCAGAGCGCGTTGACGCAGCGTGCCACCCTCATCGGCAGCCACTGAATTCTGCACGATGGCTTCGACGGCCATCAGGCGGGCATTCAGGTTCGCGGTGACGGCACTGCTCAGCTCGACGACGCGCGCATTGGTGGCACGCCCCAGCTCCTCATCGACGATGCCAGCCGTGATCCACGCCGTGGCGCCGCACATCAACGCCAGAGCGAGGGCCAACACCAGACACAGCCGGTTGGCCATTGATTTCGACGGCAAGATTTCGTCCAGACGCATTTCATCAATGCCCGGTCCAGGGAAGGTCAATTTAACGATTGTCGGCGCCACTGCTGTGCAGTGGATCACCCTATTGCCAGAACTTCCGGCTATCAGCTCACAATCGGCGGTCACACCCGGACCGCAGCGCTGCCGCGCCGCTGCGTCAGTTTCTGCATGCCGCCCCAGGTGTAGCGCTGCACGCCGGCGCGCGCGGTCATCGCCGCCGCGTACATGGCTGCCGCCAGCGTCGTGGCCGGTATGCTGCGCCAGCGCTGCGCGCTTCCCTGCAGCAGCGGACCGATCGCGGTCAACGCCAGCGCCGCGAGCTTTTCCACCGGCCGGAACTCGCGCCGTGGGCCGCGGATGACGCAGGGCTGCATGATGTGCAGTGACCGGAACTGCAACGTTGCGAGCGCCGCTTCCATGCCGCCCTTGACGCGCAGGTAGGGGTAGCGGCTTTCCGGGTTGGCATCCACTGAAGAAATCACGATGAACTGTTGTGCGCCGGCCTGCCGGGCCACGCGCGCAAAGTGCAGCACCAGATCGTGATCGACAGCCTGATGGCCCGCCCCGCCGGACTGCCGCTGCGTGGTGCCTATGCAGCAGTAGGCGTCATCGCAACGCATGCCGCGCAGCTCGGTATCCATCGCTTCAAAGCGCAGGATGCGATTGGCCAGTCGTGGATGATCGATCGACAGCGGCCGCCGCGACAGCGCAAGGACCCGCGCATACCCCGGGCCAGCCAGCAGTTTGCGCAGCAGCTCACCGCCCACCATGCCGCTGCCGCCGATGACCCAGGCGGTCTTTGCTTCTTCTGCCATGAGTACAGCTTAAAACAGACCCAGATCCAGTTGTCCACCCGGCGCGGGACGGCGGAATTGCGTAGTATCGAGCGCCACCGGGCGACGATTGAGGCCAATCCTGCGGCAGGTCAGCTCGAAACGACTGCGCAACAGATCGGCCCATGCGCCCTGGCCGCGCATGCGCACACCGAAGGTGGCATCGTTGTCGCGACCATTGCGCGTGGCCTGCACCAGCGACATCACATGCGCGGCACGATCGGGCATGTGCGCATCGAGCCACTCACGGAACAGCTGCTTGAGTTCCAGCGGCAGCCGCAGCAGCACGTAGCCCGCCGAGGCAGCGCCGGCGCCGGCGGCCGCTTCGAGGATGCTCTCGAGTTCGGCATCGTTGACGGCAGGAATCATCGGCGCCGCCATCACGCCCACCGGCACTCCCGCGGCGTGCAGCTCGCGCAGCACGCGCAGCCGGGCTTCGGGCGAGGCCGCGCGCGGTTCCAGCGTTCGCTTCAGCTCGTTATCGAGCGTGGTGATGCTGACGTGGACGCGCGTCAGACCAGCTTCGGCCAGCGGTTGCAACAGATCGAGATCGCGCAGCACCAGAACGCCCTTGGTCAGCAGCATTACCGGATGGCGGGTTTCCAGCATCACCTGCAGGATCGAGCGCGTCACCTGCAGGCGGCGCTCGACGGGCTGGTAGGGATCGGTATTGGCGCCCAGCATGATGGGACGGCAGACGTAGTTGGGCCGCGCGATCTCCTGCCGCAGCAGATTTTCGGCGTCGGCCTTGTAGAACAGCCGGGTTTCGAAATCGATGCCCGGTGACAGGTCCATATGGGCATGACTGGGCCGCGCGTAGCAGTAGATGCAGCCATGCTCGCAGCCGCGGTAGGGATTGATCGAATAGTCGAACGGAATGTCCGGCGAATCGTTGCGAGAAATGATGCTGCGCGCCGCTTCGGCACGCACTTCGGTGGCAATCGAATCCGGCGTCTCGTGCTGGTACCAGCCATCGTCCACCGACGCTACCTGACGGCGCGCGTAACGGTTGTCCGGATTGCTGAGGGCGCCGCGGCCCTTGAGGGGTTGCATCGGGATACTGTACATCCGTACAGCTCCGATGCAAGTAGCAGGTATCAGCCCGGCGGCTGTTCCTGATGCGCGCGACCGGTGAGCCACTCGCGCCACACCGCCAGCAGCACCGCCAGAATTACCGGGCCGACGAACAGGCCCACCAGACCGAAGGCGCCCAACCCGCCCAGCACGCCGAACATCACCAGCAGGAAGGGAATGCGCGTGGCATTGCTGATCACCATGGGCCGGATCAGGTTGTCGATCCAGCTGACTGCCAGCAGGCACCACAGCAGCAGGCCAGTGGCCGGAATCGTGTGGCCGGTGGCAAACATCCAGATCACGATGGAGCCCCATACCACCGGCACTGCGAACGGAATCATCGCCGCCATCGTGGTCACCGCCGCGGCAAACACCGGCGCCGGAACTCCGGCGACCCAGTAACCGAGACCCGCCAGAAAACCCTGCGCCAGCGCGCACAGCACCATGCTGACCAGCACCGCCTTGACGGTCTGGCCGATGGCCACCCAGTAGCCGTGCACGCGCGTGCCGAGGATCTGCTCCAGTACACGCAGCATCTGCACGCCCAGCCGGTCGCCGTCGCGATAGAAGAAGAACATGCTGATGACGGTGATCAACAGCTTGGCGGCATTGCGTCCGACATCGCCGATCAGATTGGTGATGCGACCATAGGAATTGCTCAGCAGGTTCTGCGCTGTTTCGCGCAACAACTCCGGATTGCTGATCAGTCTGGCGTTCAGATCGCGCAGCCAGCCGCCCACCAGCGGCAGACCGAACAGCGATTCGGGCAAACCCCTGCCCTGCGACATACCAGCCACGATGTCCCGATACGCCTCGCCGAGTTCGGTACGCATCAGCAGCACAATGAAGGCCGTGGGCACGATCACCGCCAGCGTCAGCAGCAATGTCATCACCAGCGCGCCGATGGTGCGGCGGCCTCCGCACCAGCCCGTGACACGCAGATACCACGACCAGGTGACGTAAGTGAGGATGCCGGCCCAGATCGCCGGCACGATGAAGGGCCGCAGTACGTTGAAACCCAGCAGAAACAGACCGGTGAGCAACGCCGTAACCAGCGCGCGTCGCAACCAGGGCGATGAACTCAGCGACTCCATCAGGATACGGCTCCGGCGAAGTCGATGATGTGCCGCGCCACCTGCGCGGGCTGTTCGTACTGCAGCATGTGTGCGGCGGCTTCGACGACAGCGATCCGGCTGTGCGGTACCAGTTCATGCCAGCGCGCCACGACCTGCTCGCCGCCCAACCGTTGCACGTAGTCCGACTCGCGACCCCACAGCAACAGGCTGGGGGCCTTGATCAGCCGCCAGCACGCTTCGATATCGGCGCTCCCGTAACGGAACGGCTGACGGCGATAGTGCCGTTCATCGGCCAGCAACTCGATGCCATCCGCCGCCGGACGTGTCCACACCTGCGCCAGAAAGCGCGCATGCGCCGGCGGCAGGCGCGGATTGCGCTTCAGCACCGCTGCGGCCAGCTGTTCAATCGAGGCGAAACCACGCGACGGTGGCGCCGTCTGCTGCAGGGAATCCAGCCAGTCGATCACACGCGGCGGAACGTCCTCGGGCGTGACCGGCGTCATGCCCAGCCCTTCGAGGTTCACCAGCCAGCGAGTGCGCTCCGGTCGCAGCCCGGCCCACAGCGCAGCGATCATCCCTCCCAGGCTATGACCCACCAGGCGCGCCGGCTTCTGCGGCACCAGCCGGTCCAGCGCGCACTGCAGATCAGCCAGATATTCGGGAATCAGATAGCTGGGGCGGCGATCGCTGCCGCCGTAACCCGCCCAGTCGATGGCCACCAGCGGCCATGACTCGGGCAGACAATCGACCAGCAGCTGCAGGGCCGCGCCCCCGTCCATCCAGCCGTGCAGCAGCACGATGGGGTCGTCGCTGTCCGGGCCCCAGCGCGTGATGCCGAGCCGTCCACGATAGCCGTCGAGATGTCCGGTACGCGGCGGGCGGCGTGGCTGGTACACATCGGCGGACGGCAATGTGGCGGCAGCCTCGGCCATTGGTCACCCGCGCAGGAACATCGGATAAGCGGGATTGGCGGTCTCTTCGATGTACGGATACTGCAGCTCGGCCAGATGACGCAGGAAGTCGGCGCGCTCGGCGCGCGGCACCTGTATGCCGGCCAGCACACGGCCGTAATCGGAACCGTGATTGCGGTAATGGAACAGGCTGATGTTCCAGGACATGCCAATGGCCTGCAGAAACCTCAGCAGCGCGCCGGGCCGCTCTGGAAACTCGAAGCGGTACAGCAACTCGTCCTGCAGCCCCGGCGCAGCGCCGCCGATCATGTAGCGCACGTGGAGCTTGGCCATTTCGTTCTGTGTCATGTCGACGATGCGATAACCGTGGCCGCGCAACCGCTCGATCTCGGCTGCGCACTCGCCATTGCCGGCCGACAGGGAAAAGCCGACGAAGATGTGCGCGCGCTCCGACCCCTGATAGCGATAGTTGAATTCGGTGACGCTGCGCTGGCCCAGCAGTTCGCAGAAGCGCAGGAAGCTGCCGCGCTGCTCGGGAATCTCGACCGCGAACAGCGCCTCGCGACCGCCGCCCACGTCGGCGCGCTCGGCAATGTGCCGCAGCCGGTCGAAGTTCATGTTGGCGCCGCTGTTGATGGCCACGAATCGCTGGCCCTGCAGCTTGTTGCGGGCCACATAGCTCTTGATGCCGGCCAGCGCCAGCGCGCCCGAAGGCTCGGGCACCGAGCGCGTGTCCTCGAAGGTGTCCTGCACCGCGCCGCAGATCTGGTCGGTGTTCACCAGCACGATCTCGTCGACATAGCGGCGCACCAGATCGAAGGTTTCCTCGCCGACGCGTCGCACGGCCACGCCGTCGGCGAACATGCCGACGCGATCCAGCGTGACGCGTTTGCCGGCACGCACCGATTCATACATGGCGGCGGCATCCTCGGGCTCGACACCGATCACCTTGACGCCGGGATACAGCTGCTTGACGTAGACCGCAATGCCGGCGATCAGACCGCCGCCGCCCACCGGGACGAAGATGGCGTCCAGCTCGCCGCGACTCTGATGCATGATCTCCATGCCGATGGTGCCCTGGCCGGCGATCACGTCGGGATCGTCGAACGGATGCACGAACACCATGTTCTTCTCGCGCACCAGCAGCTGCGCGTGCTCGTATGCGGCATCGAATACATCGCCGTGCAGCACCACCTCGCCGCCCAGATCCATCACCGCCTGCACCTTGATGTCCGGCGTGGTGCGCGGCATCACGATCACGGCTGGCACGCCGCGCCGGCGCGCCGCCAGCGCCACACCCTGGGCGTGATTGCCGGCCGATGCGCAGATCACGCCGCGCGCTGCTGCCGAAGCCGACAGAAGCGCAATCTTGTTGTAGGCGCCGCGCAGCTTGAACGAAAACACCGGCTGCAGATCTTCGCGCTTCAGGCTGATCTGGTTGCCCAGCCGGCGCGACAGGCGCGGCGCGGCATCCAGCGGCGTTTCGACAGCGACGTCATAGACCCTCGCGCGGAGGATCCTTTGCAGATAGTCATCGACCATGGGAGAAGCTTAGCGCGTTCCTAGCTGTCGCGCTCCGCAGCCGGCTTGTGCACATAGCGGAAAGCGCTGCGACCAATGGTCAACAGATCGCCTTCGTTCAGCGCCGCCCGGGAGACGCGCTTGCCATTGACGTAAACGCCGTTGGTGCTGTCCAGGTCCTCGACCACGGTGCCGTCGGCCGTCAGCAGCATGACCGCGTGATGGCGGCTGATGTAGTCGGCTTCGATCTGCACGTCGTTGTCCGGAGTACGACCGATGGTGGTGTGGCGGCCCAGCACGTGCACGATGCCGGTGTCACCCTCAGTGCGCACCAACAGCCGCGCTACGCTACTGGCCGTATCTGCAACTGGCGCGATACCTGCTTCGATCCGGCTCAGGTTCTGCTGGATGCTGCCGATGACAGCCGCGCTGCTGGCCGTCTCGCGCTCCAGTCGCGCGATCAGACTGTTGCGTTCATCCAGCGAACCGCGGATCTCCAGCAGCTGCTGGCGCAAGATCGCTTCCGCCTCCACGTGCTTCTCGAGACGCAGCTCCATCTGACGGACCTGATGCTCGGCACTGCGGATGCGTTCTTCGGCAGCGGCCAGATCGGCCAGCGCTGTGTCACCACGACTCTGCGCTTCTTCAAGCTGTTCACGCAGCGCCTGAATGCTTTCGAGGTGATCGCGCAGCTGGATTTCGCCCTGCGCAACCTGTTTGGCGACACTGGCGAGCCGCGCGCGTTCGCCGTCCAGTTCGCTGCGCGCCTGCGCCAGCGCGGCGGTCAGCTCGGCGGTGCGGCCTTGTTCTGCAGCCAGCGCCGACTGCAGCTCGCCATCGCGCACCGCGGCAGCCTTCGTCTGGCCGGACAGCTGTTGCTCCAGCTGCTGCTGGCGTGTCGCAGCCTCGGCCTGCTGATGGGCGGCGGCCGCAGTGCTCTGCTGCAGCTGGTTCTGCAACGTGGCCAGATTCTGCTGCGTTTCGGTCAGCTGCCGCTGCAGCGTGTCCGCTCGACTGCGCTCGGCGGCGAGCGCCGACTGCAGCTCGCCCTCGCGCGCGGCCGCAACCTGCACCTGACCCGACAGCTGCTGCTCCAGCTGGTGCTGGCGCGCGGCAGCCTCCGCCAGCTGCTGCTCGCCTTCGACAACCATGGTCTCGAACAGCTGCCGGCGTACTTCGAGGGTCTGCACGATTTCGTTGTGACGCTCGCTGCGACGGTGCGCCAGCAATGTCTCCGACTGCGCGCTTTGATGCGCCGTCTCGCGCACAGCGAGATCCGCGTGCGTTTGCGTCAACTGTTGTTCCAGTGCCGCGATGCGCTGATCGCGCGCACCCACTTCGCGTTCGAATACCGAGAGCTGTTCGCTCTTGGTGTGCAGGTGGTCTTCCAGTTCGCGCAGGCTTTGCGTCAAAGCGCGCAGCTTGTCCGCCACCTGGTCGCCGGCCATTGAAGCAACGGCCGCGGGCTCGGCCCTCATCGCTTCGACGCTGACCTGCCAGGTGTCAGTGCGCGCCAGCGCATCCAGCGCCGGCATCACATGCGTATCGTCGGCGCTGCCGGACGTCGGCGTGCCGTCAGGCAGCATCGGCAGCTCGGCGGTCTCCTCCAGTTCTTCGGGACGCGCCGGCGGCATGCGGTAGCTCGGACTGCTCATGGCGTCAGTCTAAAGGAAGGGCTGGGCGCCGGGGCTACGGTCCGCCGGAACTGTGGAATATGTCAGGAAGGGACAAAGGCCGGTGCGCTGCCGAGAAATGCCCTGAGAGCGGGCTCGGCTTCCTGGGCCTCGGGCGGCAGCTGGCTCAGCAGCACCGGACACGACAGGTTGCGCGACAGCGCCCGCTGCTGCTCGTCGGCTTCGGACAGCACCATGCGGCGGACCGCCCCCGATCGCTGCTGCTGCAGAGCCAGCGCCACCGCCACACCGCCGCCGTGCGCCAGCACATCCACACTGCGCAGATACAGCGAATCCAGCAGATCGCCCAACGCGGCGGCCGCATCGGCCACGCCGACCGGACTGCCGATGGGATCGGACTGGCCGCAGCCGGGCAGATCGACGGCATAAACCGAACGATCCATGCCCAGCGGCAGCAGCAACGAGTGGAAAAATCCGCCGTCGGCTTCGAGGCCGGGAATGCACAGCAGCGCAGTGGCCTCATCGAAGCCGCCCCCGGGCGGCACGGCCTGATGAAGATGCAGTTGGCCGTAACGGCAATCGTAGTAGGCGCGGCGCAGACGCGGTACGCGCGGCGCATTGCTGGTGAACCTGGTCATATTCCGCCGGTGACATGTCAGACAACGCACATTATGGCTGTCGGTGCTGCACACGATGCAAGTGTTGGGCATGGCGGGGTTGACGCTGCACGGCGCCGGATGCTCCGATGCAGTAGATGCGCTGCGCCCCGCTTGCCTTGCTGCTGCTGATTGCGCCGCTGTCACAGGGCGCGGCGCCCGATGCATTACCCGACGACGCCACGCTGGAGGCCAGCGGCGCACGCATCGGCGAGATCATCATCCATGCCGGCGATATCTTCGATCTCAGCCAGCCCGGCGAGAACCGCGCGCTGTTCCGGCTGGCCAACCGGCTGCATGTCAATACCCGCGAGGCAACGCTGCACGCCGACCTGCTGTTCAGCAGTGGTGACCTGTACTCGCGCCGGCTGCTGGAGGAAACCGAGCGCAATCTGCGCAAGCGCGACTATCTGCGCGAACCACGGGTACGACCGCTGCGCCATCACGATGGCCTGGTGGATGTTGAAGTCTTCACGCACGACGTATGGACCTTGCAGCTCAGTCCTTCGTACAGCCGCAGCGGCGGCACCAACGAGAGCTCCATGGATTTCGAGGACGCGAACTTCCTGGGCCGCGGCAAGAAGATCCGGTTCAGCTACGGCTCCGATGTGGATCGCGACCTGGTGTCCCTGAGCTGGCTCGATCCGCATGTGTTCGGTAGCCGCTGGCAGGATGAATTGCGCTGGACCGATGCCAGTGACGGCCATGTCTACAGCGCAGCGGTATCACGGCCGTTCTATGCATTGAATGTCCGCCACAGCTACGGCCTTGCCGCCCTGGACAGCGCCTTGACCGACACGCGCTACCGGCTGGGTGATTCCTACGACGACTATGATCACGAACGCCGCGATTACCGGATCCTTGCAGGCTGGTCCACAGGCCTGGTCAGCCGCATCATCCGCCGCGTCACGCTGGGCTGGCACTTCACCGAGGACCGCTTCGCCGCCTCTACGGGTGGCAGCACGCTGGCGCCGCTACCGGCAGACCGCAGACTGTCCTATCCGTATGTGCAGCTGGATCTGATCCGGGACGACTTCCGCACCATCCGCAACTTCGATCTGATCGATCGTACCGAGGACCTGCAGTTCGGCCTCAGCGGCGGCGCCATGGCGGGCTGGGCGGGCACCGCGCTGGGCGCGGACCGCGACGCCGCGATATTTGCAGTCAGCGCCAGTTACGGCGAACAGCTGGGCGAGCGCCAGCAGCTGTTCCTGTCGCTGTCGGGCAGCAGCCGGCTCGAACAAGGCGACAGCCGCGATCTGCGCAGCGCGTTCACGGCCGCCTGGTATCTGCGCACCTCGCCGCGCACGCTGCTGCATGCCAAGGCCGCCGTCAGCAGCGGCAGCAACCTGGATCTGGATCACTACTACCAGCTCGGCGGCGACAATGGCCTGCGCGGTTATCCGTTGCGCTACCAGCAGGGCACCGGCATGGCGCTGTTCAAGCTCGAGCAGCGCATCTATACCGACTGGACGCTGTGGAGGCTGTTCGATATCGGCGCCGCCGCCTTCATCGACGCCGGCCGCACCTGGGGCAGCAATCCCATCGGCGCGCCGCAACTCGGCTGGCTGCGCGACGTGGGCATCGGACTGCGGCTGGGCAACAGCCGCTCATCACTGGGAAATGTCATCCACATCGATCTCGCCGCACCGCTGGACGGCGCTGGCGGGATCGACCGGCTGCAGCTGCTGGTGGGTACCGAAGCGACTTTCTAGGCGCTAAAACATGCTCGACGGATCGAGCTCGCCGTCTGCGCGGCGCTCCCGCGACGGAATGTAATCGCCGGTGATCATGGCGTCGTAACCCTGCCCCGGCCCTACCATCGGATACACGCCGGCATCGGCATCGATGATCACTTCAAGAAAGGCCGGTCCCTTGAAGGCGAGGAATTCGGCGATCACGGCCGGGACGTCCTGCTTGCGGTCGAGCCGCTTCGCATACTGGAAGCCGTCGGCCTGCGCCGCCTTGACGAAGTCCTTCTTGTGCAGCGATTTATCGCTCCCGGACAGGCGCCCCTTGAAGAACAGCTTCTGCCACTGCTTGACCATGCCGTCGCCGAAATTGTTCAGCACCACCACTTTGATCGGCAGATCGTAGGTGGTGGCGGTCTCCAGTTCGCCAATGTTCATGCGGATGCTGGCGTCGCCATCGATGTCGATGACCAGCTTGCCGGGATTGGCCACCTGCGCACCGATGGCGGCCGGCAAGCCGAAGCCCATGGTGCCCATGCTGCCGGAGGTCAGCCACAGCCGCGGCCCCCGGAAGTCGAACATCTGCGCCGCCCACATCTGATGCTGACCGACGCCGGTGCTGATGATGGCCTCGCCCTTCGCGATGCGGTTGATCTCTTCGATGACGTAATGCGGCTGCACCAGCTCGCTGCCGCGGTTGTAGTTCATCGCGTGGCGCCGTTTCAACGCCGCGAGGTCCGTCTGCCAGGGCGCGAAGTCCGGCCTGAATCCGCTGCGACGACCGGCCGCAGTCAGCGCGCGCAGCGCCTCGGCCAGTCGGCCGACATGATGCCAGTGCACGGCCTTGACCTTGTTGATCTCGGCACGGTCCACGTCCAGCTGTGCGATGCGGCGCGCGCCGGCGGCAAACTTCTTCGGATCGCCGGCCACGCGATCGTCGAAGCGCGCACCCACGGCGATCAGGAAATCGCAGTCCTCGACGGCATAGTTCGCGTAGGCCGTGCCGTGCATGCCCAGCATGTGCATGGACAGCGGATCGGTGGTGTCGACGGCACCGATGCCCATCAGCGTGGTGACCACCGGAATATCGAACGCATGGACGAATTCATTCAGCGCCGCCGAGGCTTCGCCATTGATGACGCCGCCGCCGGCATAGATCAGCGGCCGGCGCGCTTCGGCCAGCAGCTGGAAAAATGCCGCAGCCTGTTCATCCTGCAGCGCGTTGGCGTCCACTTCGGCGAGGCGATGGCGATAACCGGGAATCGACAGCCGTCCAGTGCCCTCGAAGGTGCCATGCCAGTTCTGCACATCCTTCGGCACGTCGATGACCACCGGTCCGGGACGGCCGGTGCGTGCAATCTCGAATGCGGTGCGCAGCGTGGTTTCCAGCCGCGCCGGATCGGTGACCAGGAACACATGCTTGGCCAGCGAGCCCATCAGCGCCGCCACCGGCGCCTCCTGGAAGGCATCGGTGCCGATCGCTGCGGTGGGCACCTGGCCGCAGATCACCACAATGGGCACCGAGTCGGCCATGCAGTCACGCACCGGCGTCACGGTGTTGGTGGCGCCCGGACCCGAGGTGACCATGCAGACGCCCACCTTGCCACTGGCCCGGGCGTAACCGGCGGCCATGAAGCCGGCGCCCTGCTCGTTGGCAGGCACGATCAGCGGAATCTGGCGCCCGCCATTGGCCTTCTGGTCCTCGTTGAAGGTCATGATGGCGTCGTAGGTGGGCAGGATGGCCCCGCCGCTGTAACCGAAAATGGCGCCAACCCCTTCATCGGCAAGGACTTGCATGATGATCTGCGAACCGGTCATTTTCTTTCCGGCCAGCGGGTGCGATTGGGGCGCGATCTTGGCGGCTTGGGTCATGGCGGCGACGACAGCGAATTGGTTTGACAGCCTAACAGCTTGGGCAGGCGACACAAAATCGCTATTCTGCCGCCCATGCGACACATCATTGGCATATTGCTGCAGAACGAAGCCGGCGCCCTGAGCCGGGTGGCCGGCATGTTTTCCAGCCGCGGCTACAACATCGAATCCCTGGCGGTGGCGCCCACCGACGATCCCACTGTCTCACGGCTGACGCTGGTGACTTCGGGCTCGGAGGCCGTGATCCACCAGATCGTCAACCAGCTCAACAAGCTGGTGGATGTGGTCAATGTCGAAGACATGACCCGTGGCGAGCATCTGGAACGCGAACTGGTGCTGCTGAAGCTCCGTCTGGAACCTGCGCAACGCGATGCCGTGCGCGGCTTCGTGGTCCGTACCGGCGGGCGGGTGCTGGATCCCAGCACCGAATCCTTCATCGTCGAACTGCTGGGGAGCGAAGCCGAAATCAGCGGCTTCATCGCCGAGCTGGCCGGGCACGGCGAACTGATCGAGGTGGTGCGCAGCGGTGCGTTGGGAGTGAGCCGCAGCAACCGGGCACTGCGGCTCGTCGAAACAGCCTAGAAGATTTCCGGGGATTACAGCGCGGCGTTGTCGGTCTCGCCGGTGCGGATGCGCATCACGCGATCGATGTCGGTGACGAAGATCTTGCCGTCGCCCACCTTGCCGGTCTTGGCGGCCTTCAGGATCGCTTCGATGACCTGATCGACCAGCTCGCTGCGCACGGCCACTTCCACGCGGGTCTTGGGCACAAAATCCACCACATACTCGGCACCACGGTACAGCTCGGTGTGACCACGCTGCCGGCCGAAGCCTTTGACCTCGGTGACCGTCATGCCCGAGACGCCGATTTCCGACAACGCCGCACGCACGTCGTCGAGCTTGAAGGGTTTGATGATTGCAGTAACCAGTTTCATGCGAGCACTCCCGCCTCCGTTCTAGTGGGTCGGCCTTACGGCGATCGGGAAAGTGCACCTTTCATGCCACGGTCACGGGCATCGCCATGAAGCTCGGGCAGCGGTTTTCCATTGGATCAATGCGGTTACCGGCACCAATTTGGCGCACAGGTTGCCGCCCTTGCCCGCCACTGGTGCGTCAGCCTGGACCGCGATCCACCGGCCGCAACCGCAGGGCCGCGACCGTGCCGTCCTGCTGGGCGTCGGCCAGCGCCTGCGACAGCGCCGATCGCTGCATGCGCATCCAGTCCATGACCTGCGAAGCCGGCATCGGCCGGCTGATGAAATAACCCTGCGCCAGATCGCAGCCCAGCCGCAGCAGCGCCGACCAAGCCTCGGGTGTTTCGACGCCTTCGGCCACCACGCGCAGACCCAGGATGTGGCCCAGCTCGGTGGTGGATCGCACGATGGCCCGGTTGCTGGCCGAACCTTCCAGATTCAACACGAAGCCGCGGTCGATCTTCAGCTCATCCACCGGCAGCGAATGCAGCTGCGCCAGCGAGGACTGACCGGTGCCGAAATCGTCGATGGCGAAACGGACGCCGGCAGCACGCAGCTGCTGCATGGCGCGCGCCGCCTGTTCCGGCTCGCTCATGATGGCGCTTTCGGTGACTTCGAGCATCAGCTGGCGGGCGTCGACGTTGTGTTCGCGCAGCAGCGTCAGTACCTGCGTCGGCAGATCGGGCTCGCCCAGATCCTGCGCAGACAGATTGATTGACAGCTCAGTCTCCAATCCCTGGCGGCGCCATTCGCCCAGCTGCCGGATCGCAGCGCGCAACACCCAGCGCGACAGATCGGCCACGGTCGAGGCACGTTCGGCCAGCGGCACGAATTCAGCGGGAGATATCGGCCCCAGCGTCGGATGGGTCCAGCGCACCAGCGCCTCGAAGCCCACCGCATTGCGGGTGGTCATCAGCACCAGCGGCTGAAATGCCAGATGCAGGTCGTCGTTGGCAATTGCGCGACGCAGTTCGCTGACCAGCGTGATGCGGCGGCGATGCTCGGTATCGTGGCCTGGTTGATAAACCACGCAGGGAGTGCCGCAATCCTTGGCCTCGACCAACGCCACATCGGCTTCGCGCAGCAGATCATCGACGGCCACGTGCGGCGCGCGCCATTCACTCAGGCCGGCGCGGATCTCCACGGCGATCGACAGATCCCCGACGTTGACGCCGGTGCGCAGCTCGCCGACCAGAACGCTCAACAGCCGCAGGCTCTCCGGTTCGCGCTGCGGCAACGCCAGCCCGAAGCGGTCCGCGCCAAAGCGCGCACAGCAGCCCTGCGAACCGGCCAGTTGGGTCAGCCGCCGCGCCAGCGCCTGCAATACCTGATCGCCGATCTGATACCCCACTGAAGCATTGAGATCCCGGAAGCGGTACAGATCGATCAGCGCCACGGTGCAACGCTCTTTATCGCGTGGATAGCGTTCCAGCCACTGCCGCATGGCCATGCGGTTCGGCAGGCCGGTCAGCGGATCGTGCGTGGCCTGCTCGACGATGCGCGCCTCGCGCTCGCGGATGCCCGCCTGCATGGCGTTGAAGCTGTCGGCCAGCTGCCGGAATTCCTCGCCGCCACGCACATGTATGGGCTGCTGGTAGTCACCCTGTTGCACTCGCCGTGCAGCAGCTACCAGCACACCGAGCGGACGCACCGCGCCCCGACCGGTCAACCATGCCACCACGATGGCGCCGAGCAACGAAGCGCCGCCGATCAGCAGCAACGCCAAACGCATCTGCCGATATTGCGCCAGCGCCACGTCCAGCGAGCGTTGCACCACCAGGTCGATATTGCCGTGCTGCGCCGGAAGCGGCGCACTCAGCGTGAGATACCGTTCGGCGTTGAGTTGCGTCACCGTGGGCTCGTGCGTGGCCAGCACCGCCGGCAGGGTTTCGGACAACCGGCGGCGGTCATCCGCTGCGAGCGTCGAGATCACATACACGCTCTGGCCGCTGCCATCGCGCGTGATGAAGCTCACTTCAGAACCGGCCAGCGCACGCAGCTGCTGCGCCAGCGGCTGATCGATCGCAAATCCCAGTGCGATCCAGCCGATGGTTTCCGGTGCGCGCAGCGGTGTGAACACCAGCTGCATCGGCCGGCCACGGATCACCACATAGGTGGGAGCAGCCGACGATGAATCCCTGTCAGGTGGACGCACGACCGCCAACTCAGCCGTATCCAGAGTCGAGGCCGCAAGCGTACCGTCGCTGTGATACATCACGGCCAGTCCGGCGTTGATGCGCCGCGCGTGATTGCCCAGCGCCGACAGGATGGTGGCGCGGTTGTCGCTGGTAGCCGCCTCGCGGAAGGCAAAGTCCGCAACCAGCACCTCGGCCGCCGACCGGAGCTGGCGCGCACGGTCATCGAGTATGCGGTCCAGCATCAGGCGGGTGGCCGTCAGCTGCTGCACGGAATCGGCCTGCACACCCCGGTTCAGGTACACCAGGGCAAGGACGATGGTCACACCCTCGGCAAATGCCATCAGGGTCACGACAAAAATGAGCAGCTGGTTCTTGAAGCTCTTCACGACTGCGATTACTAATGCGGCGGTAATGCATGCTAAGAGTGCTATGCACACCGCTTATGTGATGGCCTGCACGATTCTGCCGGCACTGGGTCAGGCAGCTTTCACCGCAGAGCTGTCCGTCACGGTGCTGGACAACGCCGGCAGACCTTTCGCCGGCGCGGCGGTGATTGCGGAGCCGCAGACGCCGGCGCCGCGCCCGAATGCATCGCCGCGATCCGAAATGGACCAGCGCGACCTGCAGTTCGTGCCCAACCTGCTGGTGATCCGCACTGGAACAGCAGTGTCATTCCCGAACAGCGACCAGGTCTGGCACCAGGTTTATTCGTTCTCCGGCGCCAGGACTTTCCAGCTGTCGCTGTATGCGGGACGCGCGCATCCACCGGTGATCTTCGACAAGCCCGGCCTGGTCACTCTGGGCTGCAACATCCACGATGGCATGATCGGCTACATCTACGTCACCGATTCGCCGTGGCATGGCCGCAGTGATACGAACGGCCAGCTGACGCTGCAGAACCTGCCAGCCGGTAACTACACCGTGAAGATCTGGCATCAGCGCTTCAACGATCCTGCCGCCAGTCTCAGTCGCAGCGTGACGCTGACCGACGATCAGGCTGTCCGTTCTGCCTTCCTGTTGAAGCAGAATCTGAAACCGGCATTGCACTCCCACGGCAATGAGAAGCAATGGGAAGATTACTGATCACGCTGGCGCTGTTGGCCGGACTTCCTGCCGCCGCGCATGACTTCGACTTCAGCGCCGACCTGCGGGCAGCGGCCGCATCCGGCCAGACTTCGTATCTGAACGGCGGTCTCGGCAAGCTGCGTTTCGACGGGAATCACGACGGACTGCAGCTGGGCTATCTGCGCTTTGCCTATCGCGGCAATCCCACCGAGACGCTGCGCTTTACCGCCGAGGCCTTTGCCTGGGGCGACAGCGACGTCAACGCGGTCGACCTCACCGAGATCCTGCTCAGCTGGCGGCCGGTGCCGCATTCGGCGTGGCGCTCGGAGCTCAAGGTCGGCGCCTTCTATCCGCCGATCTCGCTGGAAAACCGCATGCGCGGCTGGCGCAGTCCTTATTCGCTGAGCTTCTCCGCCATCAACAGCTGGATCGGTGAGGAACTGCGCACCATAGGCGTTGAATACAACCTCGACTGGCTGCGCCAGCAGCAGGGCCGGGCCTTCAACTTCGGGCTGACCGCCGCAGCCTACGGCTGGAATGATCCGGCCGGCATCGTCGTTGCGCTGCGCGGCTGGGCGGTGCATGACCGGCAGACCTCGCTGTTCGGTCGCGTCGGCCGCACCGGTCAGGGCATCATCAACGGACGCACGCTGTTCTATGATGACATCGACGGCAAGGTGGGCTACTACGCCGGCCTCACGGCGAACTATCGCGGCGCGCTGGAGCTGCGCGCGCTGCGCTATGACAATCGCGCCGACCCGGCCGAGGAAGCGCCGGCCATCGATGACTACGCCTGGCACACTGTTTTCGACAGCTACGGACTGCGCTGGACAGTAAACGAGCACTGGACGCTGATTGCCCAGGCGCTGACCGGCAACACCGCAGCCGGCGACATCGCGCCGCCGAACTACTGGCGCTTCGACTCATGGTTCGCGCTGGGCAGCTGGCAGCGCGGCCCGCATCGTCTGACGCTGCGCTTCGATGACTTCAGCATGCGCCAGCTGGTCAGCCACTTTCCGGGTTACAACCACGACGATGGCGATGCCATCACCGCTGCGTGGATGTACCAGATCAACGAACGCTGGAATGTGGCGCTGGAAGGCCTGCGCATCAGGAGCACGCTGGCGGCGCGCGGCTGGTTGAGCGCGCCAACCACCGCCGATGAAAAACAGTGGCAGCTGGCGCTGCGTTACGATCTCTGATCGTCGAACCTGCGCTGCAGGTACTCATCAAAACTGCCGCGCGTGGCTGATTCAAGCCGGGCCTGCCGTTCAATCGATTCCTGCGCCTGATCGCTGAACTGCTGCTGTAGTGACGACTGCGGTGGCGCGGCGAGTGCCGCGGTGCGCTGCTGCACAGCCATCTGCAGCACCTGGGCCGAAAAGTCCTGCTCCGACTGCAGCAGCGATTGCTGCACGCGCGCAGCCGGCAGCAGATCGGGTTGCATCAGCTTGTGCCGCTGCGCGGCCAGCGCCGTCGCATGCGGACGCGCGGTATCGCGTTGATCCAGCAGTTCGCAAACACCCTGCATCTGATCGAACAGCTCTTCCACCCACTGGGCCAACGGCACCGCCCGACCATCGCGCCGCAGCTGCAGATCGTGCCGGCGACCGTGGCGCGCCACCAGCAGGTGATTGTGGTCCAGCTCTTCCTGCTCTGAATTGCCGATGGGCGGGCTATCCTTGACCAGCAGCAGCGCCAGCAGCGCTTCCATGAAGCACAGCTGCAGTTCGCTGACGCTCAACGGCTCGAAGGGATCGAGATCCAGCGCCCGCACCTCCACATACTCGACGCCAGCGCGCGCCAGTGCATGCCCGGTCAGCTCGCCGCTGCGCGGCACGCGTTTGGGCCGGATGTAGCTGTAGTACTCGTTCTCGATCTGCAGCACATTGGCGTTCAGCTGGTGGTATTCGCCATTCACCTTGATGCCCAGCGCCGCGAACGGCGGATGCGGCGTGCGCACGGCCTGCAGCAGATCGCGCAGGTATTGGTCGAGACTGTTGACCGAGACGGCAACCGCAGCCTGGTTGCGATTGCGATAACCGATGTCGCTCATGCGCAGCGAGGCGGCTTCCGGGCCGTACACGGTGGCCGCCTGCCAGCGCTGCAGATCATCATCGTCGCGGCCCTGCAGGAAGGAGCGGCACAGCGCGGGCGAAGCGCCGAACAGCAGCGATACGATCCAGCCGTGCCGGCGGTAGTTGCGCAGCAGATCGAAATAGCACTCTGAAACGAATGACGGAGCGCTGCGCTGTTGCAGCAGGTCGGCCCACAGCGGCCACAGGCGTTCCGGAAACGAGTAATTGAAGTGCACGCCTGCAATGGCCTGCATCATGCCGCCGTAGCGGGTCAGCAGTCCGCGCCGGTACACATGCTTGAACTGTCCTTCATGCGAGCGGCCGTAGTCGGCGATCGGCACATCGGCATCGCCCGCCAGCTCACAGGGCATCGAAGCCGGCCACAGCAGTTCCTCGCCGAGGTTGCGGTAGACGAAACCATGCAGCTGCTGCAGCCAGTCCAGCAACGCGGCATTGGACTCGAAGGTGGGACTGACCAGCTCGAGCAGCGCTTCCGAGTAGTCGGTGGTGATATGCGGATTGGCGAGTGCGGAACCCAGCGTGCGCGGGTGCGGCGTATGCGCGATGCGCGCCGCCGGCGTGACGCGCAGCGATTCCTTCTCAAGACCGCGATGACCACGCGACAGCGGTGCCGGCTCGCGACTGTTGATCAGTCCGGCAAGCCGGCGTTCGAAAACACGGTCGATGGCCGTTCCCGTCACCAGGGCACCTCTACATGGCCGGATCCTGCAGCGGCCGGCATGATACCCGCGCGGCGCGCGGCCGTGGTCCGCGACAATGGCTCGTGGCATCCTACGCGCCCGCGCTGCGCGCAACCCTCACCACGGAGGCTCCCATGCTGGTCGGAACTGCACCCAGGCGCGTCGCCATCATCGGCGGCAGCCGTACGCCGTTCGCCCGTTCGCATGGCGCGTATGCCGGATCCAGCAACCAGGAACTGCTGACGGCCGCGCTGCGCGGGTTGGTCGAGCGCTACCGCCTGCAGGGCCTGCGGCTCGGCGACGTGATCGCCGGCGCCACCCTCAAGCACTCGCGTGATTTCAATCTGGTACGCGAGTCGGTGCTGTCCTCGGGGCTGGATCCGCAAACGCCCGGCCTTGACCTGCAGCGTGCCTGCGGCACCAGCCTGGAGGCCGCGATACTGATCGCCAACAAGATTGCACTGGGCCAGATCGACGCCGGCATTGCCGGCGGGGTCGAGAACCTCAGCGATCCGCCAGTGGTATATCCGGGCTCGTACCGGCAGCTGCTGATGGAAAGCTTTCGCGGCCGCAGCGTGGGCGCCCGCCTCAAGCCCTGGCTCAAACTGCGACCGCGCGACCTGAAACCGGTGGTACCCGCCGTGGTCGAGCCGCGCACCGGTCTGTCGATGGGCCAGCACTGCGAGCTGATGGTGAAGACCTGGCAGATTCCGCGCGCCGATCAGGATCAGCTGGCGCTGGCCAGCCACCAGAAAGCGGCCGCCGCGTGGCAGGAAGGTTTTTATGACGACATGGTGGTGCCATTCGGCGGCCTGCAGCGCGACAACAATGTGCGCGCCGACACCTCGCTGGAAAAACTGGCGGCGTTGCGCCCGGTGTTCGATACCAGCGGCAACGGCAGCCTGACCGCCGGCAACAGCACGCCGCTGACCGATGGCGCCAGCGCACTGCTGCTGGCCAGCGAGGATTGGGCCCGCGAACGCAAGCTACCGGTAGTCGGCTGGCTGCGCGCCGGCAAGAGCTGGGCTGTCGACCATGTTTCCGGTCACGAAGGTCTGTTGATGGCGCCGGCCTACGCCACCTCGGCCATGCTGGCCGATACCGGACTGTCGCTGCAGGAATTCGACTACTACGAGATCCATGAGGCTTTCGCTGCCGTACCGCTGTGCCTGATGAAGGCTTGGGAATCGCCGCAGTTCTGCCGCGAGCGTCTGGGCCGCGATGCACCGCTGGGCGGTATCGATCGCAGCCGGCTGAACGTCAAGGGCGGCAGCGTGGCGATCGGTCATCCGTTTGCTGCCACCGGCGTGCGCATACTGGCCGGGCTGGCGAAGATTCTCGCCGCGGATCCCGCCGCGAAGCGTGGACTGGCCTCGGTATGTACCGCCGGCGGCATGGGTGTCAGTGCAATTGTCGAGAGGGCTTGAGATGTCGCGTCAGAATTTTTCATCGGGCTCCACTTGGGAACCCATCATCGGTTACTCGCGTGCGGTGAAGGCCGGCAACTACCTGCATGTGTCGGGCACCACCGCCAGCGGCGCCGACGGGCAGCTGGTGGGCAAGGGCGATGCCTATGCGCAGACCCGTCAGGCGCTGGCCAACATCGAAGCCGCGCTGCAGAAGGCCGGCGCCAGCCTGTCGCAGGTGGTGCGCACACGCCTGTTCGTCACCGACATTGCCGGGTGGGAGCAAATCGGTCGCGCCCACGGCGAGTTCTTCAAGGACATCCGTCCTGCCACCGCCATGGTGGAAGTGCGCGCGCTGATCTCGCCGGACATGCTGGTGGAAATCGAAGCCGACGCCTGGCTGGGTGACTAGCCAGGACGCCGATGGGTCATTGGGAAACACTGATGGCGCGCGACGGGCATGAATTCAGTGCCTGGATGGCGGCGCCGTCCGGCGCGGCGCGCGGCGCCATCGTGCTGCTGCAGGAAATCTTCGGCGTCAATCGTCACATCCGCGCGCAGGTGGATGCGTACGCCGCAGCGGGCTACCTGACCGTCGCGCCAGCGCTGTACGACCGCATTGGCCGCAATATCGAAACCGGTTATGGCGACGAGGAACGCGCGCAGGCGCGCGGCTACATGCTGCAGATCCGCCAGCAGGATGCGCTCGCCGACATCAGCGCGGCGCTGAATGTGATCAGGCATGCCGGACGCGTGGCGTTGCTTGGCTACTGCTGGGGTGGCGCGTTGGCCTGGATTGCGGCGCGTACGCTGCCGGCGCACGCGGCGGTGGCGTATTACCCCGGCAGCATCGGCGAACATCTGGACGGCGTGCCCGCCTGCGCCACGTTGCTGCACTTCGCCGCACGGGACAAGCTGGTCCCGGCGGCGACCGTGCAGCAGGTGCAAGGGTTATGTACGCGTTGCGTGCTGCATGTGTACCAGGCCGAACATGGTTTCAATTGCAACGAACGCGATGCCTTCGATGCCAGCAGCGCCGCGCTGGCCCGGCAGCGCACGCTGGATTTTCTCGCCCAACAACTGGGCTGAAGCACACATGAATGCCACCACAGCAATGGCGCCACTCGGAGTGCTGCTGGTCAATACCGGCACACCGGACGCGCCGCGCCCGGCCGACGTGCGCCGCTTCCTGCGCCGCTTTCTCGGCGATCCGCGTGTAGTGGAGCTGCCGCGGCTGCTGTGGCTGCCGCTGCTGCATGGACTGATCCTGCCGCTGCGTGCGCGCCGCAGCGCTGCCAACTATCTGCGCATCTGGCGCAACGATGGCTCGCCACTGGCGGTGTTTTCAGCCCAGCTGCGCGAAGCGCTGGAGCTGCAGCTCGAACAGCGTGTGCCGCAGGGCGTGGTGGTCGAATCCGCCTTCCTCTATTCGCGGCCCTACATCGATGCGGCGCTGGAACGGCTGCGCGCCGCCGGCGTGGCACGCATCGTGGTACTGCCGATGTTTCCGCAGAACAGCGGCGCCACGGCCGGCGCCGTCTATGACCAGGTGGGCGTGGCCCTGCGCCGCTGGCGCGGCCTGCCCACACTGCAGCTGATCGGCGACTACCATGCCGCGCCCGGCTACATCGCAGCGCTGGCCGACAGCGTGCGCGAGCACTGGCAGCAGCATGGCCGCCTGCAGCATCTGCTGTTGTCCTTCCATGGCCTGCCACAACGCTATGTGCAACAGGGCGACCCTTATGCGCGGCAATGCGAAACCACGGCGCGGCTGCTGGCCGAAGCACTGGCGCTCCGGGCCGATGACTGGTCGCTGAGCTACCAGTCACGCTTCGGCCGCACCCGCTGGCTGGGTCCGCCCACCGACAAGGTGCTGGCAGGATTGCCGGCCCGGGGCGTGCGCAACGTGACGGTGCTATGCCCCG
Source organism: Gammaproteobacteria bacterium (assembly GCA_020029535.1). Taxonomy (GTDB): domain Bacteria; phylum Pseudomonadota; class Gammaproteobacteria; order Steroidobacterales; family Steroidobacteraceae; genus FEN-1191. The sequence goes on from JAIBJM010000004.1 coordinate 46,408, forward strand.
GCTTTGCCGTGGACTGTCTGGAAACGCTGGAGGAAATCGCCATCGGCGGCCGCGAGACCTTCATGCATGCGGGCGGCCAGCAGTTCCACTATGCGCCCTGCCTCAATGCCCGCGCCGATCACGCGCAGGCGCTGGCCGGGTTGATCCTCGAGCCGCAGGTACGCTGAAACCATGGACATGTTCGGCCGCTTTCTGGAAATCAGCGTCGGCACCGCCGACATCGCCACCTCGGTACAGTTTTACGAGCAGCTCGGCTTCCGCCAGCTGCACTGCGCCAGCATCTGGCCGCGCCTGTATGGCGTACTCACCGATGGCCGCGTCTGCATCGGCTTGCATCAGCGCGAACAGTCGTCCCCGGCACTGAGTTTCGTGCGACCGGGGCTGGCGCAGCATCTGCCGGCATTGCATGCCGCCGGCTTCGAGCCTCACTACACCCGTCTCGGCGATGACGACTTCCACGAGCTGCAGCTGCGCGATCCGTCGGGACAGCAGATCGTGCTGCTGGAGGCACGCACCTTTTCACCGGACAACGAGGCAGCGCGCGAATCGCACTGCGGCTATTTCACCGGCTACAGCCTGCCGGCGCTGGACCAGGAATCGGTGCAGGCCTTCTGGGAGCACGCCGGCTTCGTTGCGTTGCCCGCGCAGTCGGAGCCCTATACGCATCTGCCGCTGACCAGCGACCGTCTTAACCTGATGCTGCACGGACCACGATTGCTGGAAGCGCCGGCGCTGGTGTTCAGCGACCCGCAGATGGCGGCGCGACTGGAGGTGCTGCGCGCGATGGAACTGCGCTTCGCGCCGGATCTGCCGCGCGGCCTGTCAGCCGAATGCAATGCGCTGGTGGAAACACCCGAAGGCACGCTGCTGCTGTTGCTGAACGCCGAGCCCTGAAGCCCGCCACCGCCGGACTGCGAAAGAATCGCCGGTTTATCGGTTGCTCTGCGCCGCCCGCCTTGGCATCACGTGCAGGGCGGCCAGAGAGCTGGCGCAGAGGTCACGGAATGGTGCCGACAGGCGCTCCTCCGACACCAGTCGCTGCCAGTATCCCTGCGCCAGATCAACGGCACGTGACCACACTGCCAGTGTTTCGGCAGAGGGATCCGGTGCTTCGAAAATCCGCTCGACAATATGGTCATGTTGGGGCGCGAACAGCATCGGCAGCATGTCGTAGACAGGCGCGAGCGCGTACCGTCCATCATAGCGATCGAACAGCGCCAGATTGCCGAAGTGCCGGTCCGTGTTGGCCGTCAGCATGGCGAAGGCCTCGAGAAGGCGCACCTGCTGCGCATCGGGCTGCGACAACACGCCGTGGTTAGCCAGGCGGATGGCGGACCGCGGCCAGGTGTCGAGCTTGCCGAAGCGTGCCGCATCCACAGCCAGCAGCGACACCACACCCACGCGCCCCTCGGCGCCGACGCGGTCGAAGCGTTCCACTTCCAGAAACATGCGATCGCCGGCCCGCAGCACATTCGAATGCGCAGCAGGGACGCCCTGCGCATTCAGGTGTACATGGGCAATGTGCTCCGCCACCAGCAGATCGGCCCAACGCTGCCCGGCTGGTGTGTCGACGGGTGGAGAAAACTTCACGATGACCTGTATTGACCGGTCGCCGCGGTCGATCAGTGCCGTGAACTTCGGATGCTCGCCATGCGCGGAAGAGCCGGGCTGACCACGTTCCATCGCGCTCCGGGCCATCTGCGGATACGCCGTGGCACGATCGGCGGCGGCCACCACCTGCCGCGACTTCAACGACTGCAGGTAGCGCTCGATGGCGTCGGCACCGATGATCAGATCGCTGACGCAGTCCGCACCGCGGTGCGTGAGCCACGCCAGATAGTGATCGTCATTCCAGTCGACAACACGCGGCGGCAGAGCCAGCTCCGGACAACTCTGTGGCACTGCGCGCCCCAGAAATCCGGCGGGCCGCTGGTCCTGCAGAAAGTAGGGCAACGCATCGGTGAGACCGCGCAACGCCGCGAGTACGGCATCGCAGTAATAGTGCCGGGGCTGCAGCGACCGCAGGCTGCCAAGTTCATGAACGCTGCCGGCCTCGTCCACGCGAAAGATCGGCCAGTGACTGCCGGCATCCGCGACCGGACGCGGCGCCGCGTAGCGGACACCACGCGTCGCGCCCAGTTTGATGACACGACCTTCGCGCTGCAGTGACTGCAGGGCCCTCGACAACGTGGGCTGGGAGACCGGCCAGACCCGGGTCAGTTCGGCGGCCGTGGCCGGACCTGTTTGCAGCCTTTCACTCAGGATAGGTGGAATATCCATGAATAGATAATAGTATAGATAATTTCGAGCACAAGCTTTGCGTATCAATTACTTGAATTTCAACGGCAGCCATGTAGAGGAGTAATAGTGAATAGATAATTGAATGAATTTAGGGCAACGCCACACGCCGCGCCACAATGCGGTAGCGGATGCGCATTTCATCGGCGACGCGCAACGCGCCCAGCGCCACCGAGTAGGGCGTCAGCCCCAGTTCGCTGTGACGCAGGCTGAATTCACCGCTGACCATCAGCCGATCGGCGTCGCGCTGCAGACTGACCGGCACCGACAGCAGGGCCTCGCGGCCACGCACGATGACACGGGTGCGCGCGATGAAGCCGGCGCCGCTGGCGACAATGCCGACCGACTGCAGGGTGATGGCGCGGTTGCGTGTGGCATCCAGCAACCGTTCGCCCAGCATGTTGTTGCGCGTGCCCTCGCGCTGCGCCTCGCCGATGCTGCTGGTGAAGTCGGGGCCTTCGGCAGCACGCAGCGTGGGTTCATCGACACCGAGATCAGCCACATCGAACTGCAGCTCGAACGAAGCGCGCTCACCGCGCGCATCGCTCTGCACGCGGCCGCGCAGACCATGCACGGCGATCACGTGGTTATGACCCAGCGACGCCAATGGCCCGTCGCGATACACGCGTATCAGCACCTGCGAAGCGGCGGCATCGACACCGTACAGCACCGCACCTTCGACCGGACCGGTCGCAGGCGCGCCGGGCGCTGATGGCTGCGGCAGCGGTGCGCGGCAACCGGCCAGCGCCAGCAGTGCGAGAAATACGGCGACTGCGCTAGCTGTGCGCGCCGGCATCCACGCCCCGCAGTTGATCGACGATGGCCGGATTCTCCAGCGTGGAAATATCCTGGGTGATGGGTTCACCGCGCGCGATGGCGCGCAGCAGACGGCGCATGATCTTGCCCGAGCGCGTCTTGGGCAGATTGTCGGCGAAACGGATGTCATCGGGCTTGGCGATGGCGCCCAGCTGTTCGCTGACCCAGTTGCGCAATTCATCGACGAAAGCGCGCGTATCGCCGGTGGGCCGCGCACCGCGGCACACCACATAGGCGAACACCGATTCGCCCTTGATGTCATGCGGCTTGCCGACCACCGCCGCCTCGGCCACGCGCGGATGCGCCACCAGCGCCGATTCGATCTCCATGGTGCCGAGCCGGTGGCCGGAGACCTTCAGCACATCGTCGATGCGGCCCATGATCCAGAAATAGCCGTCGGCGTCGCGATGCGCACTGTCGCCGGCCACGTAGTAGCGGTTCTGGAATTTCTCCCAGTAGGTGGCGAGATAACGTTCGTTGTCACCCCAGATGGTGCGCAGCATCGACGGCCAGGGCTTGCGGATCACCAGGTATCCGCCGGCCTCGGGCGAGCTCACCGCATTGCCCGCGTCGTCGACGATGGCAGCATCAATGCCGGGCAGCGGCAACGTGCACGAGCCGGGCTTGGTGGCCACCGCAGAAGGAAGCGGCGAGATCATGATGGCGCCGGTTTCGGTCTGCCACCAGGTGTCGACGATGGGGCAGCGTTCCCCGCCGATCACGCGGTGATACCAGATCCACGCCTCGGGATTGATGGGCTCGCCCACAGTGCCCAGCAGCCGCAGCTTCGACAGGTCGTAGCGCGCCGGAATTTCATCGCCCAGTTTCATCAGCGCGCGGATCGCGGTGGGCGCGGTGTAGAACACCGTCACACCATGCGTCTCGCAGATGCGCCAGAAACGGCCGGCATCGGGAATGGTCGGCGCGCCTTCGTACATCACCAGGGTGGCGCCGGCCGCCAGCGGGCCATAGGCCACATAGCTGTGACCGGTGACCCAGCCCACATCGGCCGTGCACCAGAACACATCGGATGGCTGCAGATCGAACACCCACTGGCTGGTCAGCTTGGCGCCCAGCAGATAACCCGCGCTGGAATGCTGGATGCCCTTGGGCTTGCCGGTGGAGCCCGAGGTGTAGAGCAGGAACAGCGGATGCTCTGCATCCACCCACGCCGGATCGCACAGCGCCGATTGCCTGTCGACGACCTCATGCCACCACAGGTCGCGGCCCGCACGCATGCTCACCGCGTTCTTCGCCCGCTGCAGCACCAGCACGTTCTCTATGGTGGCGCAGGCGCCCTCCAGGGCCTTGTCGACCGCAGCCTTCAGCTCGATGACGTGACCACCGCGATGACCGCCATCGGCGGTGATCACCAATCGAGCGCCGGCATCCTCGATGCGATCGCGCAGCGAGCCGGCCGAAAAGCCGCCGAACACCACCGAATGCACGGCACCGATGCGCGCGCAGGCCTGCATGGCAATGACCGCTTCCGGCACCATGGGCAGGTAGATCACGACGCGATCGCCGGCATTGATGCCCAGCGAGCGCAATGCATTGGCGAGCCGGCACACCGCCGCGTGCAGTTCGCGATATGTCAGCCGTCGGCGGTCACCCGGTTCGCCTTCGAACAGGATGGCCGGCGCGTCGCCGCGGCTGGCCAGATGCACATCAAGGCAATTTAACGATACGTTCAGCTGGCCGTCAGGAAACCAGCGGTAATTTGGCGCCGTGGATTCATCAAGGATGACCGTGAACGGTTTGTGCCATTGCAGCTGCGTACGCGCCTGTTCAGCCCAGAAGCCGGTGTGGTCGGCGGCCGCCCGCTGCCGCAGCTTTTCAATGTCGGCAGGCTGCAGACGTGCGCCGGCCAGGAACGACGCGGCGGGCGCAAAGCTGCGGTTTTCCCGCAGTACCGATTCGATGTCACCCGGTTGCATCTGAACCCCCGTACCTCAACAGATACACAGTAGAATATCAGCCATGAACCCGATCAATTCACGCCGTGAAGTCCTGATTTCACTGACCTCGGTGGCCGCCATGCTGGCCGGCGCGGCAGCACGTGCCGCCGACAAAGCCGGTCCGCTGCCCCGACTCAAACCAACCGAACCCCTTGCGATGGCGCTGTCCTACTTCGAGGACGCCGGCAAGGTGGATGCGAAGAAGTTTCCGACCTACAAGCCCGGCCAGCTGTGTTCGAACTGCCTGCAGCTGACCGGCAAGGCCGGCGATGAATGGCGGCCATGCAATCTGTTCCCCGGCAAGCTGGTGCACGCCAACGGCTGGTGCAAGGTCTACGTCAAGAAGCCCTGAGTTCCGCGATGCGCTGCGCCTGACGCGGCAGCAGCATGCCGAACCCCTGCCGACTGCAGAACTGTTCCAGCGCCGTCAGATCGGGCCGGCGCCGCTGCAGGTCGCCATGCGCCGTGCCCAGCGGCGCATCGCAGTGGATTCGCGTCAGCGAACGGGCGAAAAAAGCGGCCTCGCGATGCACCAGCAGCCTGCGCGCCAGCTGCGCCGCGCCTCGCAGCGGCAGTGATGCCACCGCTGTCAGATCCGCGTACAGCGCCTCCAGCGATTCGAAGTACGCCAGCAGCGCGGCGGCCGTCTTCGGTCCTATGCCGGGCACACCGGGAATGTTGTCCACGCTGTCGCCGCGCAACGCCAGATAATCGGCAATGCGCTCGGGGCGCGCGCCGAAACGCCCGGGAATCTCGTGATAGCGGTACTCGGCCGCGTCGCTGTAATCCCAGAACACATCGCCCGGTCCGATCAGCTGCGCCAGATCCTTGTCGCGCGACACCACGGTCACGCGCAGCCCGGCAGCGCGCACCTGCTGCGCCAGCGTGCCGATCAGATCGTCCGCCTCGTACTCGGCGCTGGCGAACTCCGCCACACCCAGGTGCCGGCAGAACTCGCGGCACAGCGCGAACTGGCGCTTCAGCTCGGGCGGCGCGGCCTCGCGGTTGGCCTTGTAGGCCGGAAAAATGCGCTGCCGGTGACCATTGCCCTGACTTTCATCGAAAGCCACCGCCAGATAGTGGGGGCGGCGGCGCTCGATCAGCTCGGCCAGAAAGCGCGCGAACCCATACAGCGCATGGGTCGGATTGCCGGCGTCGTCGCGCAGTTCGGGCGGCATCGAATACCAGGCCCGGAACACATACACCGACGCATCGATCAGATAAACCAACTGCAGCCCCGGAAAACGCGACGCAGCAGTTTTGCACGGCCGAGTGTTCTAGGATAGCGGCGGTGAATACACGCCTTCCCAAACGCAGCATCTGGAAACGTCTCGGCAGCATACTGTTGAAAGGATTGGTCACCATCTTGCCGATCGGACTGACCATCTACTTTGTCTACTGGCTGGGCGTGACCACCGAAGCACTGCTGTCAACGCCGATCAGGCTCATCGTCGACGATGCCAACTACTGGCCCGGCATGGGTCTGGTGGTTGGCTTCGTGCTGTTGTTCGTCGTGGGCCTGGCCGTCAACGCCTTCGTGGTGCGCAGGGCGCTGGGTTACGGCGAGGAACTGGTGCTGCGCGTGCCGGTGGTCAAGACCGTGTACGCCGCCATCCGCGACATGACGCGGCTGGTCAATACCGGCGGGCGCAAGAGCGAACTGCAACGCGTGGTGACCGTGCGCATCGGCACGATGCGCCTGCTCGGCTTCGTGACGCAGGAGAACGCCGCGCAGCTCGGTATCGGATCCGGACATGACACGGTGGCCGTCTATCTGCCGATGAGCTACCAGATTGGTGGCTACACCGTATACCTGCCCAAGAGCGACATCGAACACATCGATCTCACCATCGAACAGGCCATGCGCATCGCGCTGACCGCCGGCGTGCAGGGCAAATAACGACAGACGCTCAAGGCCCGCCCGGCTCCAACGGCAGGCGCACGATGAATTCGCTGCCGCATCCACTGCCATCGCTGCGCACCTGTACCGATCCGCCATGCAGCTCGATCAAACGCCGCGTCAGTGTCAGCCCGATGCCAAGACCGCCCGGCGAGTGCTCGCGCACATGACGCACCTGGGTGAACATGTCGAAAATGCGCTCCTGCATCTCCGGTGCAATACCGACGCCCGTGTCCCTGACGGACACCACCGCCTCGTCGCCTTCACGACGCGCCACGAGCCAGATCTCTCCTTGCGGCACGTTGTACTTGGACGCGTTGTTCAACAGATTGATGAACGCCTGCGTCAGTCGCACCGCATCGGCCTGCAGCCACAGCGGCTGCTCCGGCAGTGAAAAGTCGAGACGTTGCTCGGCCGAGTCGATGATGGGCTGCAGCGTCTCCATCGCGTGCTGCAGGGCGTCGATGAGATCAGTACGCTCGCGGCGCAGTTCCAGAGTGCCGCGGCTGATACGGCTGGCGTCCAGCAGGTCATCGATCAGCCGCACCATGTGCGCCAGCTGACGTTCCATTATCACGCGTGCCTGTTCGATGCGCTGCGGGCTGCCGGCGGCGTGCTTGATCAGATAAACCGAGTTACGCAGCGGAGCCAGCGGATTGCGCAGTTCATGCGCCAGCGTGGCAATGAACTCGTCCTTGCGCCGATCCGCTTCCCGCAGCTGTTCGCGGGTGTTGGCGCTATCGGTGATGTCGGTGTTGATCTCCAGCATGCCACTGCGATTCTCGGTGTCCAGTGCCCAGCGCGAAGCGACGATGACGCGGCGACCGTCGCGGGCTGTGTGGATCGCCTCTCCTGCCCAGCGTCCCTCGTTGCGCACCTCCTCAAGTATCTGCGGCAGCGGTTGGGGAAACAGGGTCTGCAACAGCTGATGCGGATCGCGGCCCATCGCCTCGGCGGCGCTCCAGCCGTACAACGCAACCGCGCCCTGGTTCCAGTAGCTGATGCGATCGGCGGCATCACGAACGATGATGGCTTCCTGCGTCAGATCCAGCAGCCGTGCCCGCTCAGCCAGCGCACGCTCGGCAACCAGCCGCGCCTCGCGGGCCTGTTCCAGCTCGACGTGCAGTGGCAACCCGAAACGTCGCACTTCGCGCGTGCCTGCGATGGCGCCAATCAGCATGTACAGACCGCCGGCGTACTGCGCAGCGCGCACGGTCCAGCCAAGCAGAGTTCCGGTTACGCTGAGCAGCATCAGTCCGACCGCGCTGATGGCCAGCAGCAGCAGACCCAGGTAGTACGGCCGCAGAAATGGCGATTGGGCGCTTTGTCGCTGGCTGGCCATCAGCACGGCCGTACTCAGCAGCATGGCGACGGTTGTTGCCAGCACCCCCGTGCGCACGGGGGTGCCGCCACTGCCCTGGACGAAAAAGGTGGGCCACCAGCCCTGCTGCGCGCCAAACAGGATCCCCAGAACGACGATGAATGCGGTGGACAACGCCACCGCCAGCGCACCGCCCGGATTGCCGAAGGTCCGTTCCTGTCGCCCGAGGATTGCAGCAAACAGATGGCACAGCGTGGAACAGCACAAGCCCAGATTGTGGACGGTGATGACGTTGTTGGTAACGCTGCCGCCCAGCCCGGCCAGCAGTGAGGTGCTGGCCCAGATCACCATGGCACAGGCCAGCATCAGCGATGCCGCATCGCCATTGTCGAGGAAAGTCTTCGATGCCAACACCGCAATGAAGGCTGCGGTACCGAACAGGAATACGCCGTTCAGCAGGATCAGCGCCAACGCCGATTCATGGACTGTCTGCGATCCCTGCAGCCACAGCAACAGGATGGCCAGTGGAAATATCACCGGCGGTAGCCATGCCAGACTCGACAGCCGGATCAACTGAGCCAGCGCTGGATCCGGTCGTGCAGCGGGCTGGAGCGCGGGAAATGCGCCAGCAGATATTCCATCTGGTCGGCCAGCACGCGCCGGCCCTTGAGGAATATGTACTCGGCATAGGTGGGCGTGAACGGCACCGCGATCAGCTGCATTTTGGCCTGTTCCGGCGTGCGCCAGGCCTTGGTGTTGTTGCAGCGGCGGCAGGCCGCCACCACATTGGTCCAGACGTCCTGTCCGCCCTGGCTGAAGGGCCTGACATGATCGCGCGACAGTTCCCTGCCGCCGAATCTGCCGCCGCAGTACATGCACAGATGCGCATCGCGACGAAACAGCGTTTCGTTGTTCAGCGGCGGCACGTAGTCGTGATGGATGTTGCCGGGATTGCCGGTATGGCCGACGGTGGCAACGATCGAACTGACCTCGACCACAGTGCGCCGGCCGGTCATGGCACTGAAGCCGCCATGCAGCCGGTAAAGCAGCGAACCGCAGGTATAGGCCACCTGGGCCTGGTGATACAGACGCGCCGCTTCGCGATAGTCGATCCACTCCAGCGGCATGCCGGACACGTCGGTCCGCAACACCATCTGCGTCAGACCATGCGCGGCCGTGTGAACGATCAATCGACTGTCGTCCTCCGCATTGGTCCGAGTCGCATTGGCGCTGGAACTCATCCGTGTAAGATAAGGCAGATATATGCGAGACTTCAACGCACGACAGATTACGTCCGTTGGGGGCCTTTGAATGCCAGTTACGGTCGGGGCGCTGAAAGAAACGCGCCAGGGGGAAACACGCGTCAGTCTCACCCCCGAGATTGCCGACAAGCTTGCTGCCGCCGGTACGCGCGTATTGCTGGAACGCGGCGCCGGCACCGCCGCGCAGTTTCCCGATGCGCTGTATCGCAAGGTGGAATGGGCCGATGCGGCGGCTGTAGTCGCGCAATCGGACGTACTGCTGACGGTACAACCGCTGGATGAAGCGCAGATTGCAGGCCTGAAAGCCGGCGCCGTGGTCCTCGGCTTCATGCAGGCCCATGCGCGCCACGCCGAAGTGCGCGCGCTCAAGGCACGCGGTCTGACCAGCTTTGCCATGGAATTCGTGCCGCGCATTTCGCGCGCGCAGTCGATGGATGCGCTGTCATCGCAGGCGGCCATTGCCGGCTACAAGGCAGTGTTGATCGCCGCCAATACGCTGGATCGCTTCCTGCCGATGCTGACCACCGCCGCCGGCACCATCCGCCCGGCGCAGGTGCTGATTGTGGGCGTGGGTGTGGCCGGACTGCAGGCCATCGCCACCGCGCGCCGGCTCGGCGCGGTGGTCGAAGCCTATGACGTGCGTAGTGCAACCAAAGAGCAGGTCAAGTCGCTGGGCGCCAAGTTCATCGACACCGGCGTTTCGGCCGAGGGCAGCGGCGGCTATGCGCGCGAGCTGACCGCCGAAGAGAAAGCGCAGCAGCAGGAGGTGCTGGACGCGCGCATCGCGCTGGCCGACGCCGTGATCACCACGGCTTCGGTCCCGGGCCGCCAGGCGCCGCGCATTGTGTCGCGCGCTGCAGTGGAGCGCATGAAGGCCGGCGCGGTAATCATCGACATTGCCGCCGAATCCGGCGGCAATTGCGAACTGACGCGCGCCGGCGAAACGGTACTGCATAACGGCGTGCGCATCGTCGGGCCGGTCAATCTGCCGGCGCAGCTGGCTTATCACGCCAGCGAGATGTACGCGCGCAATCTGTACAACTTCCTCAAGCCCGCCATCGACAAGGATGGCCAGCTGGCCATCGACTGGAACGATGAAGTGTTCGCGCAGGCATGTCTGACCCATGCCGGCACCATTCGGCATGAGGCCACCCGCAAAGTCGTGGAGGAATCATGACCGGCATCGTCGCCCTGTACATCTTCATGCTCGCCGCCTTTACCGGCTACGAGGTCATCGCCAAGGTGCCGGTGATCCTGCACACGCCGCTGATGTCGGGTTCCAACTTCGTGCACGGCATCGTGCTGGTGGGCGCGATGGCGGCGCTGGGTCACGCCGACAGCGGCCTCGAGAAAACCATCGGTTTCATCGGCGTGCTGCTGGCTGCCGGCAACGCGGCCGGCGGTTACGTGGTCACCGAGCGCATGCTCGAGATGTTCAAGAGCAGCGGCAACCGGCCGAAGCCGGGAGCGCATTGATGGATGCCGCTGCGGTGGGCCTGTTGATACAGGCCAGCTACTTCGTCACGGCCTTCCTGTTCATCATGGGCCTGAAGCGCATGAGCTCGCCGGTGACGGCGCGCAGCGGCATCGTGTGGGCCGGCGCCGGCATGCTGGTGGCTACGCTATTCAGCTTCTTCGAGCCCGGCATCGGCAACTATCCGCTGATCATCGCCGCCATCGTGATCGGCACCGCCGTCGCCTGGATCAGCGGCAAGCGCGTGGCCGTGACCAACATGCCGCAGATGATTGCGCTGTACAACGGCATGGGCGGTGGCGCCGCCGCAGCCATTGCCGCCGTCGAACTGTATCGCGGCGAGCAATTGCCGCTGACGGTGGGCACGCTGGCCGTGATCGGCGGCATCATCGGCGCGGTGTCATTCAGCGGTTCGCTGGTGGCCTTCGGCAAGCTGCAGGGTTTGATCAGGAAGGCCTGGCGCTTCGGTGGCCAGCAATTCGTCAATCTGCTGATCCTCGGCAGCGCGCTGGTGCTGGGCGGCATGGTGGCCGCCGGCTACAACATTTCGCCTGGCATGGTCACCGGCTTCTTTGCGCTGGCGCTGCTGCTGGGACTGACGATGACGCTGCCGATCGGCGGCGCCGACATGCCGGTGGTGATCTCGCTGTACAACGCGCTGACCGGTCTCGCGGTGGCGTTCGAGGGCTTCGTGCTCGGCAATGCGGCGATGATCATCGCTGGCACCGTGGTCGGCTCGGCCGGCACGCTGCTGACACAGCTGATGGCCAGGGCCATGAACCGCTCGCTGGGCAATGTGCTGTTCTCCGGCTTCGGCGACACCGGCAGCACGGTCGCCGCCGGCGAGGTCAAGGGCAGCATGAAGCCGATTGAAGCCTCGGACGTGGGCGTGATGATGGCCTTCGCACAAAAGGTCATCGTGGTGCCGGGCTATGGCATGGCGGTGGCGCAGGCCCAGCACAAGGTGTGGGAGCTGTGCCAGCTGTTGATCGAACGCGGCGTGCAGGTGCGCTTCGCCATTCATCCGGTGGCGGGCCGCATGCCGGGCCACATGAATGTGCTGCTGGCGGAGGCCGGCGTGCCCTACGACCTGATCGCCGATCTCGACGAGGTCAACGGCGAATTCGAGACCACCGATGTGGCGCTGATCATCGGCGCCAACGATGTCGTGAATCCGGTGGCGCGCAATGACAAGTCCAGCCCCATCTATGGCATGCCGATCCTGAATGCCGACAAGGCAAAGAATGTCATCGTCATCAAGCGTGGTCAGGGCGCCGGTTTTTCCGGCGTCGAGAACGCGCTGTTCTATCTGGACAACACGCGCATGCTGTACGGCGACGGCCAGGCCGCCGTTGCGCAGCTGATCCAGGCGGTCAAGGCGGTGTAAGTCCTGCCGCGCGGCGCAGCGCGACGCCGGTCAGCCGTTGCATGGTCCATTCATCGAGCGGCCTGGCGCCCTGGCGGCGATAAAAATCCAGCGCCGGCTCATTCCAGTCCAGCACCGACCATTCCATGCGGCCGCAATCGCGCTCCACGGCAATGCGCGCCACCGCCGCGAACAGCGCGGCGCCAATGCGGCGACCGCGCCAGGCCGGCAGCACGAACAGATCCTCGAGGTAGATGCCGGGCTTGCCGACGAAGGTGGAGAAGCTGCCGAAGTACAGCGCGAAACCGACGGCCGTGTCGCCATTCCAGGCCATCAGCACTTCGGCCGCCGGCCGCGGCCCGAACAGCGCGGCGCGCAGCTGCTGCTCGGTGGCCACCACCTCATGCGACAGCTGTTCGTATTCGGCCAGTCCACGGATCAGTTCGAGAATATTGGCTGCGTCGCGTTCCCGAGCAGCCTCGATGCGGACTCCGCTGTCACTCATCTTTTCGCTCCCACCCGGTCGTGACGCAATGCGATCTGTGCGATCCTGAATGCGCAGCGTAGCAGTCGATAAATGCCGCAGGAAACGGAACCCCGGAAGAATCATCCACTTAGCGCAAATCGCGCCGCGGCACAGCACCATTTGCATGGTGCCCTGCGGCGCTGAATCGCCAGGCACTACGTAAGCTTTTGTTTTGAATAGACTTATACTGACATCGGTTGCCGCCTGCACCGTTTGGTTCCCGAACCATATACGCCAACACCCGCCGCCGCCGCGGGCTCATCCACAGACATATCCACAGTGAACCAGCCCCCTGACCCGCCGCCGGCGACCATCGTGCGGGTGGTACTGGACCGCCCGCTGCGCGCGGCGCTGGACTACCTGCCGCCCGACGGCCGGGGCGCCATCGAAGTGCCTGTCGGTGTCCGCGTGCGCGTGCCGGTGGGTCGTGCGCAGGCCGTCGGTCTGGTGGTGGGCCATGCAACAGAATCGGCGCTGGATACCGCCAGGCTGAAGCGCGTAGGCGAGGTACTGGACGAAACGCCGCTGCTCTCTGCGCCGCTGCTCGAGCTGCTGCGCTGGACCGCCGACTATTACCACCATCCGCCCGGCGAAGTGATCTTCGGCGCGCTGCCGGCGCCGCTGCGCGCGGGTGCCAGCGCCTTGCCGCTCGAAGAACATCTGCAGCTGACGACGCTCGGCGCCACGGCGCTGGCCGCCGGCGAATGCCGCCGCGCACCGCGCCAGCTCGAGCTGATGGAAATGCTGGCACGCGCCGCCGGACCAGTGGCCGCCACCGACCTGCAGCTGATGCTGCCGGACTGGCGCAGTGCTGCCCGCGCATTACGCACGCGCGGCTGGGCCGAACTGCTTGAGCTCACCAATGAAGCTGCACCCACCGCGAACGCAGCGCCGGCGCCGCCGGTACCTGCGCTGACCGATGAACAGGCGGCCGCCGTCTCCGCCATCGATGCTGCCACCGGTGGTTTCGTATGCCTGGTGCTGCAGGGCGCGACCGGCAGCGGCAAGACCGAGGTGTACCTGCGCACCGTCGAGCGCGCGCTGCAGCGTCACCAGGACGTGCTGGTGCTGGTGCCCGAAATCGGTCTGACGCCGCAACTGGTGGAGCGCTTCAGCGCGCGCTTCACCGTGCCCATCGCCGTAATGCATTCGGGACTCGCCGATGGCGAACGGCTGGCGGCCTGGCGCGACGCATGGCGCGGCATGGCGCGCATCGTCATCGGCACCCGCTCGGCGGTGTTCGCGCCGCTGCAGCGACTGGGCCTGATCATCGTTGATGAGGAACACGACTCGTCGTTCAAGCAGCAGGAGGGCGGCTGTCGTTACTCGGCGCGCGATGTGGCGGTGCGACGCGCGCAGCTGGCCGGGCTGCCCATCGTGCTGGGCTCGGCAACGCCGGCGCTCGAAACCCTGCACAACGTGGCGCAGCAGCGCTACCAGCGGCTGGCGCTGCCGCGTCGCGCCGACCAGGCTGCAGCGCCAACGCTGTCGCTGATCGACTTGCGCACCCAGCCCACGCAGGCCGGGCTGTCGCAGTTCGCCATCGATGCCATGCGCCGGCATCTGGCCGACGACGGCCAGGTGCTGGTGTTCATCAACCGGCGCGGCTATGCGCCCACATTGCTGTGCACCGCCTGTGGATGGATAGCGCCCTGTCATGCCTGCGACGCCCGCATGACCGTGCATCGCGGCGCCGACCGGCTGCGCTGCCACTATTGCGGCGCCGACGAACCGTTGCCGCAGCGCTGCGCGCGTTGCGGCTTCGCCGTCAAGCCGGTGGGCCAGGGCACCGAACGCATTGAAGAAACATTGCGCGCGCTGTTCCCGGAACAGACCCTGGCACGACTGGATCGCGACACGGCGCGACGACCCAGCGACGCGGAGGCCGTCATGCAGGCCGTACTCGAAGGACGCGCGCGCATTCTGGTGGGCACACAGATGGTCACCAAGGGTCATCACTTCCCCGAGATCACGCTGGTGGTGGTGCTGAACGCCGACCAGGGACTGTTCAGTGGCGACTTCCGCGCTCCGGAACGACTGGCGCAGACCATTGTGCAAGTGGCCGGTCGCGCCGGACGCGAGCTGCGCGCCGGCGAGGTGCTGCTGCAGACCGAGTATCCCGAGCATCCGCTGCTGCAGAACCTGCTGAGCGGCGGCTATGAAGCCTTCGCCGCCGATGCACTGAAGGAACGCGCTGCCGCCCACTGGCCGCCGTTCAGCCGCATGGCCTTGCTACGCGCTTCGGCCACTTCGCACGCGCAGGTCATCGATTTTCTTGATGCGGCCCGGCGCAGCGCCGGTCAGGCGCAGGGTCTGCGTCTGCTGGGCCCGGTGGATGCAATGATGGCGCGACGCGCCGGACGTCATCATGCCCAGCTGTTGCTGGAAAGCGCCGGGCGCACGACATTGCAACGTTTCCTGCAGCAGTGGGTGCCGCAGCTTGAGGCGCTGCCCAGCGCGCGCCGCGTGCGCTGGGCACTGGACGTGGACCCGCTGGCCGCCGACTGACGACCGACATAGACTGCACGCCGATGAAATCCGACCTCGAGCGGCTGATCGCCGACACCCTCGCCTCCCTGCCTGCAGACCTGATTCCCCAGCCGGTGGATCGCAGCTGGATCAGCGTGGAGCGCACCCGCGATGCGCAGCATGGCGACTTCGCCAGCAATATTGCCCTGCGTCTGGCCAAGGCCGCCGGCCGCAAGCCGCGCGAACTGGCCGAGGCCATCGTGGCCGCGCTGCTGCCGCATGCCGCCGTGCTGCGCGCCGAAGTGGCCGGCGCCGGCTTCATCAATTTCTTCATCGCCGCCGATGCGCAGTCCGAAGCGTTGCGACAGGCGCTGACGCAGGGCGCGACCTATGGTGAAAGCCGCAGCGGCGCCGGCCAGCGCGTCATTCTCGAGTTCGTCTCGGCCAATCCCACCGGTCCGCTGCACGTGGGGCACGGCCGGCAGGCCGCCTGGGGCGCCACACTGGCCAACCTGCTGCGCGCCACCGGCCATGCCGTGCATCGCGAGTACTACATCAATGACGCCGGCCGTCAGGTGGACATCCTCACCGCCAGCGTCTGGGTGCGTTATCTGCAGCAATGCGGCGAAGCCATCGCGTTTCCGGACAACGGCTATCGCGGCGACTATGTGCAGGACATCGGCGCCAGACTGAAGGGTGCGCATGGCGCTTCACTGCAGCGACCGGCGAGCGAGGTGCTTGCCGGACTGCCGCCCGATGCACCGGCCGGCGGCGATCGCGAGAAGTATGTCGATGCGCTGATCGAGCGCATGCGCGCACTGCTCGGCGCCGGCTATGACACGGTGCTGGAGCTGTCGCTGGCGGACATGCTGACCGACATCCGCGCCGACCTGGCCGAGTTCGGGGTTGAATTCGAGCAGTGGTATTCAGAACGCTCGCTGAGCGGCAGCGGAGCCATCGAGCGTGCGCTGGCGCAGCTGGAAGCGCAGGGCAATCTGTATCGCAAGGACGGCGCCACCTGGTTTCGCGCCAGCGCCTTCGGCGACGACGAAGACCGCGTGCTGACCCGCGCCAATGGCCAGCACACCTACTTCGCACCCGATCTCGCCTACCACTACGACAAGCGCCAGCGCGGCTTCGAGAAGCTGATCGACGTCTGGGGCGCCGATCATCACGGCTACATTCCGCGCATGCGCGGTGGCATCACGGCGCTGGGTGAACCGGGCGATTCGCTCGAGGTGTGCCTGATCCAGTTCGTCAGCCTGTTCCGCGGCGCAGAGAAGATTCCGATGGGCAAGCGCGACGGCCAGTTCGTCACGCTGCGCCAGCTGCGCGGCGAAGTGGGCAATGATGCCTGCCGGCTGTTCTATCTGATGCGCAGCCACGACCAGCACCTGGACTTCGATCTGGAGCTGGCCAAGTCGCGCAACAACGAGAACCCGGTGTACTACATCCAGTACGCGCACGCGCGCGTGTGCAGCGTGATGAAGCAGCTGCAGTCGCGCGCCCTGCCCTACGATGACGCCACTGGGCTGGCGCAGTTGCCGCGGCTGGACCTGCCGGCCGAACAGGCGGTGCTGACCGCCATCAGCCGCTATCCCGAAGTGGTGGAGCAGGCCGCGCGCAACCGCACGCCGCATGCGCTGGTGCACTATCTGCGCGACCTCGCCAATGCCTTCCACAGCTGGTACAACGCCGCGCCCTTCATCGTCGAGGACACAGCGCTGCGCAATGCGCGGCTGACGCTGGCACTGGGCGTGCAGCAGGTGGTACGCAATGGACTGACGCTGCTGGGCGTTTCCGCACCGGAGACCATGTGAGCAACCGCCGCCTCACCGCCCGTGACTACAAGACGGCGCGGCCTGGCGGCTTTGATCCGCGTCGCTGGCGCGAATTCGGCGCCGGCCTCGCCATCGGACTGGTGGTGGCGCTGGCGGTGTACATCAGCGATCGGCGCGGCGACGACGACACCGAAGTCAGCGCACCGGCGCCGGAGAAAAACCGCGCCACGAACGGGTCCTCACCGGCCGAGACCGGCAGCGAGGAAACCGAATTCTCGTTCTACGACATGCTGCCCAAATTCGAGGTGGTGGTGCCGGAGAAGGAGCGCAGCGCACGCGTCGACAGCGCCTCGCGCATCGAACGGCCGGGCATCTACTTCCTGCAGGTGGGCTCGTACAAGAGTCAGGACGAAGCCGAACGCGTGCGCGCGCAGCTGGCGCGCCAGGACATCACTGCCAACGTGCAGCGCGTGGCGGTGGACACCGATGTCTGGCATCGCGTGCGCATCGGCCCGATCCGTGATCTGGCGCAGCTGAACCGCACCCGCCAGCAGCTGCAGGCCGCCGACCGCGACACGCTGGTGATCCGCGTCGAGGAATAGTCATTCCTCCACGCCGTGCGCGATCTCGATGCCCAGCGAGCGCAGCTTGCGGTACAGGTGCGTGCGTTCCATGCCGACGCGCTTGGCCAGCTGCCCCACCTTGCCGCCGCACAGCTGCAGCTGCTGGGTCAGGTAGGCGCGCTCGAAGCTCTCGCGCGCTTCGCGCAGTGGCAACGCCAGCAGATCCTGCTTGACCAGTGAGCTATCGCCGGCAATTGGCGTGTTCAGCTCGCGCTCAACCTCCTCCAGCGAGATCTCGTCGTTGCCATTGCGCAGCAGCAGCCGGCGCACCAGCGCGCGCAGTTCGCGCAGATTGTCCGGCCACGGATAATTGCGCAGCCGGTTCTGCGCGGCGACCGTGAAGCGGCGGAAACGCAGCTTCTCGGTTTCGGTCAGATGATCCACCGTGTGGCGCAGCAGGTCCGGCACATCCTCGGCATAGTCCCGCAGCGGCGGCATGCGCAGCGGCAGGCCGGCAAACTGCGCATACAGGTCGCGTCCATAGCCGGTGCTGCCCAGACATTCCTCGTGTCCCGCCAGCGCGAAGGCAATGAACCGCACATTGATGCTGACCGGCGCATCGCTGCCGCCCAGCAATGCCGAGCCGCCTTCCAGCACGCCAGCCAGCAACCGGCGCGCATCCTGCGGCAGATCTTCCAGCTCGCCGAGATACAGCGTACCGCCGCGCGCCTGCTCCAGCAGGCCCAGGTGTCCATTGCCGTTGCCGCACAGCATGTCGACGGCGCGCTGCTCGGACAGCATGCGGCTGTTGGCCGAGATGAACGGCGCATCGGCGCGCGGTCCGGACTGGTGGATGTAGCGGGCCAGCGATTCCGGCTCGCAGCCGGGCTCGCCGATCAGCAACAGCGGTTCTGCAAACGCCGCCAGGCGCGCCGCCTCGCCGCGCAGCTGCTGCATGACGCGGCTGCGTCCGAACGGCGTGATGCCGGCCGGCCGGCGCGTCTGCGACTGCTGTGGCCGGCGTACTTCCAGCGCACGATTGACGGTCTGCAGCAGCTTGGAGATCGACAACGGCTTCTCGATGAAATCGAAGGCGCCGAGCCGCGTGGCCTCGACAGCCGTCTCGACGGTGCCATGACCGGACATCATCACCACCGGACAGACATCGGCGGGATTGCTGAGCCATTCACGCAACAGCGACACGCCGTCCACGTCGGGCATCCAGATGTCCAGCAGCACCATGTCGGGTATGCGTCGCTTCCAGGCTTCGCGTGCCTGCGCACCATCGCCCGCAACCTCGACCGAGAATCCTTCCTCGGTGAGTATCTCCTGCAGCAAGCGGCGGATCTCCGCCTCATCATCGACGATCAGGATACGACCCGGATTCATGCACGCTCCCTCCGCGGCTCGTTGCGCCGCTCGGCGGCCAGTGGCAGCTGCACGCGGATGCATGCACCGCCACCGGCCAGGTTCTCCGCTTCGACGTGTCCCGAGTGTTCTTCGACAATCCGCTTGACGATGGCCAGCCCGAGGCCGGTGCCGCGCGCCTTGCTGGTCACATAGGGCTCGAAGGCGCGACCCAGCAGATCGGGCCGGAAGCCCGGTCCATTGTCGCTGACGGTCAACTGCAGCTGCGTCCCGGCCGCATCCTGCAGCAGTCCCGCGCGTATCTCCACGCGACCATCGGTCTGGCCGGCCACCGCCTGCAAGGCATTGCTGACCAGATTGGCCAGCAGCTGCCGCAGCCGGTTGCGGTCCGCCTCCAGTTCGCCGACCTGCTCATCCAGATCGATATGGATCTCGCCGCCCGGGTCCTGCAGCCGATACAGGTCGGCCACCTCGTTGACCAGCTGGGCGAGGCTGAAGCGGGTCCATCGCAGATCCGGCGAGCGGGCATATTCGCTGAAGGCATTCACCATCTGCTGCATGGCATCGACCTGCTGCACGATGGTGTGCGTGGCGCGGTCGAGCAGCTGCGCATTCTCGCTGTCCAGCGCGGCGTACAGCTTGCGGCGCAGCCGCTCGGCCGACAGCTGGATCGGCGTCAGCGGATTCCTGATTTCATGCGCCAGCCGGCGCGCCACTTCACCCCACGCCGCGTTGCGTTGCGCGGTCAGCAACGCAGTAATGTCCTCGAACACGATGACCATACCGCCGTGTTCACCCTGTTCGGGCAGCGGCGTACAGGTCCACAGCAGCACGCTGCTGCCCTCGCCGGTCAGATCGTATTGCTCGCGCCATTCACGCTGCCCCCGCTGCAGCCTGCTGTTCAGCTCGTCGATGAAACGCGCAGCCTGCGGCGCGCCCGCGGCAATGCCGGTCAGCGGCTGGCCGAGCGCGGCCTGCAGATCCTGGCCGATGATCGCGCCGGCCGCCGCATTGGCGCTGCGCAGCTGCAGATTGCCATCGACCACCAGCACGCCGCTGGACAGATGCGCCAGGATGACTTCCAGACGTTCGCGTTCGCGTTCAGCGGCCTGGCGTCCCTGCGCCGCCTCTTCGCTGGCGCGTCGCAGGCGCTTGGTCATGTCGTTGAATGAATGCACCAGGAAACCCATTTCGTCGCGCGATGGCAGCGGCAACTTGGTGCCGAAATCGCCCTTGCCCACCGCGCGCGTGCCGGCGATCAGATCCTGCACCGGACGCGTCAGCCGCTGCGCCGACCAGATGGCGCCATAAATGGCCGCCAGCATGGTCAGCAGCAACACCAGCGTCAGCGCCAGACGGAAGCTGTACTTCAGCGGCTGACGCAATGCCGACAAGTCGCCATATTGCGTATAGGCACGCTGCACGGCCTCGGCCATGCCCGACAGTTCGTCCGGCACATGATAGTTGACCAGCACATATCGCCCGCCCGGCACCGTCAGTCCGCCGGGACTGGCCGCGGCCGTGGTGATGGTGTAGCGGCCATCGCCGAGCGGTTGCAGGCTGACATAGTTGCGGCCGGTCGCGATCTGCAGCAGCACTTCGGAAGGCGGCTTGCCTGGCAGTGATGGCTGGTCGGCGCTGCTGCTGATGGCCATCGGCAGGCCATTGGCTTCATAGACCACCAGCTCGCTGGCTTCAGCAGCCTTGCGCTCGGCCTCCATGTGCGCCAGCAGTTCGCTGCCCTGCAGATCGCCGAGCTGCCGGGCAAAGCTCTCGGTGCGGCGCGCCTGCTCGCGCAGTCGCAGGTCGAGCGCCGAGCGCGACAGCACCAGCGCGTCATTCAGACCCTGCTTGATCTCGACCTGGAACCAGCTGTCGATGCCGCGGTCCAGAAACTCGAGTGAGAACAGATAGATGACCAGCAGCGGAGCAATCACCAGTCCGCCGAACATGCCGACGGTGCGCATGGTCAGTCGCGAACCCGGCACGTGGTCGCGGAAGTCGCGATACAGCTGCCACAGCTTGCGCGCCAGCAGCACGCCCAGCACGATGACCGCAAACACATTGCCGAGCAGGATCCACGGCTGGCTGCGACTGAAGTCGGCCGAGTTCTCGACGCTGCGTTCCAGCAACAGCAGTGCGCTGATGCCAGCGACGGCGCCCAACGCCGCCAACGCGCGCAACCCCCACTGTTTCAGCGTTCGAGCTTCCATGAGTACCAGTCACTGGTGCGATGCCAGTCATCGGTCCAGAACACCATGGCGCGCAGCGCATCGGGCATGCGACCGCGCCGCACGCCGGCGCGCATCCGCACTTCCCAGGGCCCGTCGCCGCGCAGCTGCGACTCCACCAGCAGCGGCAGGCGCTCGACATGACCCAGATGATCCAGCGCCGCATCGAGCGTGGGGAAGCTGGCGCGTTCGATGTCATCGGCGCCGCGCAGCACGTAGCGGTCGCTGATCACGTGGTAGGAGAGTTCGCGGCGCAGATTGAAGTCGATGACGCCAGCGTCAAACCAGTAGCGCCTTGGCGCGCTGACCGATACTTCCAGATCGAAGGCCAGCGTGACGCCATCGCGCAGCGCGGCGCGGATTTGCACAGTATTCGGATAGCTGACGGCCGCATTCAGCTCCACCACCCCCTGATAGAGGGCTGTGCTGGCGCTGCGCACCTCGAACTCTCCGTCCAGCGGCCCCGCCGCCCCGGCAGCAAGCGCGGCCAGCAGCAGCCCGACCGCGGCAATTGCGTGTCGAGTCATTTCCCCCTTCTCACGGCAAGGCCTCAGGCGCGTGTCAGGCAAGCATAATAGAAGCCGTCGCCACCCGCTTCACCGCCAGGCAGCATCTGCCAGCCCACTGGGCATTCGCGCAGCGAAGCGACCGCCAACGGCAGCGCGGCAGGTCTATGTGCCGTAGCGTCGGCCGTCCCGGCGAGGAATGCGGCGATCACTGCATCGTTCTCCTGCTGCAGCAACGAACAAGTCACATACAGCAGCCGCCCGCCCGGCGCCAGCATCCGCCAGCAGTTGCGCAGGATTCTCGATTGGGTCAGCGCCAGCGCGGCAATGTCATCGGCTCGGCGCAGCAACCGGATGTCGGGATGGCGGCGGATCACGCCAGTGCCTGAACAGGGTGCATCGAGCAGGATGCGATCGAAGCATCGGCCGTCCCACCAGGCCAGATCGCCGGCGAGATCCGCCACCTGCAGCGGGGCATTGCGCTGCAGCCGTCGCAGGTTGTCCGCCACGCGCTGCAGGCGTGCGCCATCGACATCGATGGCCAGCAGATCGACAGCGGGCACCAGTTCGAGAATGGCGCCGGTCTTGCCACCGGGCGCCGCGCAGGCATCGAGCACACGCTGCTCGGGCTGCGCCTCCAGCAGTCGTGCCGCCAGCTGCGCGCTGGCATCCTGGATGGAGACCAGCCCCTCTTTGAAGCCGGGCAGCTTGCTGACCGGCACGGCCTGCTCCAGCGTCACGGCAGTGGGCAACCAATCCACGGCGCGCGCTGCCAGACCGGCACGCTGCAGCTGCCCGAGATAATCGTCGATGCCGATACGCGTGAGGTCGACGCGCAGCGTCAGCGGCGGATGCTCATTGTTGGCAGCCAGTATGGCCAGCACATCATCCGGCCAGCTGCGCTTCAGCATCTCCACCAGCCAGGCAGGATGGGCTGCACCTGCGGCGACATCCTCATCCACGGCGGCCAGCAATGTTTCGCGCTCGCGCAGATAGCGCCGCAGCACCGCGTTGATCAGGCCGGCCGCATGCGCCAGGTTCAGCAGACGCGCCGCGTCCACTGCCGCCGACACGGTCGATTCGCGCGGATTGCGCGACTGCTCGATCTGATGCACGGCCACGTTCAGCAAGGCGCGCAGCAACAGCGGTGTCTGCCCGGCCGGCCGCGCCAGCAGCGTCATCACCGCCGGTTCGAAGCGCAACAGCCAGCGCAGCGTGCCGAGGCTTACCGCACGGATGGCGCTGCGCGACGGGGATTGATCGAACTGCAGCAGGGCCGCATCGGCCGAACGACCTTCGCGCACCAGTGTCACCACGCGCGCGGCCTCGGCCAGCACACGGGCTGCAGCAGCCGTTTCCTCGCGGGGCAATCCATTCTTCTTCTGTTGCTTCATTCGAAATGCAATTCCTGCAGCGAGCGCGAGTTGGCGAAATCAGCGGCACCGACCATGCGTCGTCCCGCCAGCTGCAGCGATTCCACTGCCAGCGCGCCGCGACCGCACGCCACCTGCACCGCGCCGTCACGCAATCCCAGCACCGTGCCCGGCGACTGTCCGGCAGCCTCATCATCGAGCGAGTGCGCCATCCATATGCGCAGCTGTGCGCCCTCGCAGCTGGTCTCGGCCACCGGCCGGGGATTGAAGGCGCGCACCTGCCGCGAGATGTGTGCGGCATCGTTGCGCCAATCGATGCGCGCTTCGGCCTTGGTCACCTTCGCGGCATGGCTGATGCCCTCGGCCGGTTGCGGCACGGCGCGGGCGGTGCCGGCGTCGATCTGCGCAATGGTCTGCAGCAACTCTGTCGCCCCCAGCTGCGCCAGCTGCTGATGCAGGTCGGCTGCCGTGGTGCGCGGACCGATGGGCACCGACCGGCGCGCATACACCGGCCCGGTGTCCAGTCCAGCTTCGAGATGCATGATGCAAACGCCGGTTTCGGCATCGCCATTGAGAATTGCGCGCTGGATGGGCGCCGCGCCGCGCCAGCGCGGCAGCAGCGAGGCATGAATGTTCAGACAGCCGTAGCGCGGCAGATCGAGCACTGCCTGCGGCAGGATCAGGCCATAGGCCACCACTACCAGCAGATCGGGCTGCCATTCGCGCAGCGGCGCCTGCTGCTCCGCTGTCCGCAGCTGCTCTGGCTGCGCAATCGGCACGCCATCCTGCTGCGCGCGCAGCTTGACAGCGCTCGCCGCGGATTGACGACCACGACCCGCGGGTCGGTCAGGTTGCGTCAGCACACCTACCACCCGATGGTCGCTGGCCAGCAGCGCTTCCAGCGCCGGCACGGCAAAGGCCGGCGTGCCGGCAAAGGCAATTTTCAGGGACACTGGAAATTCAATGCAGGCCGCGCCAGTGGCGGCTCATATAACCAGTGCTGCGCGGCGCGGCGCATCCGCGACATTGCCGCGTTCGCGCCGTTCCTTTTCCAGCTTGCGCCGGATGCGGTCGCGCTTGAGACTGGACAGATAGTCGACGAACAGCTTGCCATCGAGATGATCCATCTCGTGCTGCAGGCACACGGCCAGCAAGCCATCGAGATCACGCTCGAAGGTGGTGCCCTTGCGATCCTGCGCGCGTACCCGGACGCGCGCGGCGCGCTGCACTTCTTCAAATACCTGGGGCACTGACAGGCAGCCCTCCTCGGTTACTTCGACGCCGTCGCGCTGCAGGATCTGCGGATTGATGAATACATGGGGCTGATCCCTGGTGTCACTGACGTCAATCACCAGCAGGCACCGATGCACATTGACCTGCGTGGCGGCCAGGCCGATGCCGGGCGCCGCGTACATGGTCTCCAGCATGTCATCGATCAGCTTCGACAGCTGCCTGTCGAACTGCGTCACCGGCACCGCGCGGGTGCGCAGGCGCGAATCGGGGAATTCCAGAATGGGCATCAGGGCCATCGGCTTCGCATCCAAATACTGCTAATGTTCCGGCCGGTTGGGAGGGCTGGAGCAACCGCGGAACGGCGGTGCCACAGCGTGACCCAGCGCACAAAGTGGTGAGTAAACAATGTGCGTTCAGCCAGCATTGAGTTTATAACAGCTTCAGTAAACTGCCCCCATCCGGCCACCCTACCAGGAGTGAGGGATGTTCTTGAATCAGACACTTAGCCTGGGCCGCTGCAGCGGTCTGGTCGTCAGCGTGGCCGGCATGATGATGCTGTCAGCCTGCTCGCTGTTTCGCAGCAACTCCGCACCCGAAGCTGCAGCCGTGCAGCCGGTTCCGGTGGCCGCCACCGCGACAGCTGAAGTCGATGCCGGTCCGCAGACCGTCACCGAAGCGCTGGGTGAGCTGAAGGAAGGCGAGACAGCTACCATCGTCAATGCCGGTCCGGCACTGAACCCTTCCGCACCCAAGAGTTATGTGGTGCAGCGTGGCGATACGCTCTGGGGTCTGGCCAACATGTTCCTGCGCGACCCCTTCCTGTGGCCCGAGATCTGGTACGTCAATCCGCAGGTGCAGAATCCGCACCGCATCTATCCTGGCGATACGCTGCAACTGGCCACCGGCCGGGACGGCAGCACCACCATTGAATTGACACGCGGGTCCGCGGCGCGCCTGCAGCCGCTGCTGCGCAGTGCTTCGCTGGGCGACAACGGCCCGATCGGCACCATCCCGTATGAAACAATCCGCGCCTTCCTGTCGCGGCCCGGCGTATTGAGCCGCGACGAAGCCAAACGCGCGCCTTATGTGCTGGCCATCCGTGACGGCCACCTGATCGCCGGCGCCAATCATGACCTGTACATCAAGAAGCTGGCCGGCAATGTCGGCGAGCGCTATCACGTCATGCACGTCGACGCGCCGCTGCGCGATCCCGAGAACGGCGACATGCTGGGCCATTTGGCGGTGTACAGCGGCACTGCGCAGGTGACGCGCACCGGCGATCCGGCCCTGGTCACTGTCAGCGAGTCGGCGCGCGAGATTCTTGGCGGCGACGTGCTGGTGCCGGAAGCCGCGCTGGAAGTCGGCAATATCGTGCCGCACGCGCCGACCAGACCCATCGACGGCCGCGTCATGGCCGTGGTGAACGGCGTATTGCTGGTGGGCCAGTATCAGATCGTCGCCATCAACCGCGGCGCGCAACATGGCCTGGAAGTGGGCCATGTGCTGAAAGTGCTGGAAGCCGGCAAGGACGTCAAAGATCATTGCGCGCGCATCAACGGCTCGGGCACCTGTACCAAATGGGGTGCCGAGAAGCTGCCGAACGAAATGGCGGGTTCACTGCTGGTGTTCAAGACGCTCGATCGCCTCAGCTACGCGCTGGTGGTCAGCGAAACCAGCCCGATTCATATCGCCGATCACATCGTCAATCCGTAGCAGCGCTGCATTTGCGGCAAAAAAGCCGGCCGCTGTGCCGGCTTTTTTGTCTTAGGCTGCCATGCGATGGATATCGATCACTGGCTGGCCCTGGCGCGGGCGCCGGGGTTGCACGCCGACCATCTGCGGGATCATCCCGATCTGCTGGCAGACCCGACCTCGCTGGTACACCTCTCGTTGCATGCCTTGCAGGCGGTGGGGCTGTCGCCGGCTGCAGCGTCCTGGCTTGCCGCACCCGATGCCGCGCTGCTGGCCGCCGATCGGGCCTGGCTGGAACGCAGCGGCGTCCATCTGCTGACCCTGGGTTCGGCCAGCTACCCGCCGCTGTTGTCGGAAATTCCGTCGGCGCCGCTGGTGTTGTTCGTGCGCGGATCGAGCGATTGCCTGCTGACGCTGCAGCTGGCCATGGTGGGCAGCCGCAACCCCACCGCCAGCGGCCGGCGCGATGCCTTTGCATTCGCCGCCGCGCTCGCCGGCAGCGGCTTGGTAATCACCAGCGGGCTGGCGCTGGGTATCGACACGGCCAGCCATCAGGGCGCCTTGAGCGCCGGGCGGACCATTGCCGTGCTGGGCGCCGGGTTGGACCAGATCTATCCCGCCGGGAACTGCGCGCTGGCCGAAGCCGTCGTTGCCCAGGGCGGTGCGCTGGTCAGCGAATTTCCGCCCGGCACCACGCCGCTGCCCCGCAACTTCCCGCAGCGAAACCGGCTGATCAGCGGGCTGACTGTGGGTACGCTGGTGGTGGAAGCCGCCCGGCGCAGCGGTTCACTGATTACCGCCCGGTTGGCGGGCGCACAGGGACGCGAGGTCTTTGCCCTGCCCGGGTCCATCCACAATCCACTGAGCCGCGGCTGCCATGCGCTGATCCGGGCCGGCGCCCAGCTGGTCGAGAGTGCCGACGACATTCTGTTACAGCTTAGAATTCCCTATACAAAACAGGAGCTTGTACAGAATGGAGGGACTGCTGCAGACGGCGGTGAACCCGGCAAGCCGTTGGACAAGAACTATAAAATCCTGTTAGATGCCCTCGGCTTCGAGCCGACCAGCGTCGACGCTCTGGTCGATCGGACCGGATTATCGAGCCAATCCCTGGCTTCCATGTTGCTGATCCTGGAGCTGGAGGGCGCGGTGGGATTGCACCCCGGCGGCCGGTACGTACGCCTGAGATGAATACAAGGCCTCATGGACAACACCGTTTTTGACATTCTCGTTTACGTGTTTGACCGGTACATGCTCGAAGAGCTGCCGGAGAGCGCCGAACGGGAGACCATCGCACGCGATCTGGAACATGCCGGCTTCGGCGAAGCCAATGTCGAGCGCGCACTGGACTGGTTGGCCGACCTTGCGGACCAGCATGAACGACCCGGCGTGTCGGCCCACGATCAGGCCTTCCGCATCTATTCGGCCGAGGAGATGCGGCGCCTGGATGCCGGCTGTCGCGGCCTGCTGCTGACGCTGGAGCACGGCGGCATTCTCGATCCAGGCCAGCGTGAAATCGTCATCGACCGTCTCATGGCGCTGGAAACCGACGATCTGGACGTCGAACAGGCGCGCTGGGTGGTGCTGATGGTGCTGTCGAGCCAGCCGGGCCAGGAAGCCGCCTGCGCCCGCATGGAAGATCTGGTGT
This sequence comes from Gammaproteobacteria bacterium, assembly GCA_020029535.1. Lineage (GTDB taxonomy): Bacteria > Pseudomonadota > Gammaproteobacteria > Steroidobacterales > Steroidobacteraceae > FEN-1191. Next base: position 74,193 of record JAIBJM010000004.1, read on the forward strand.
TCGCGACGCCGCTCACGGTGCCGCACTGAACCGGTCAGAGAAAGGCCCGCTTTTCCACCCGCGGCATGTCCGCGGTTTTTCGTTTATGGAACCCGCAACCGAGCATGGCTGAAAACCTGGTAATCGTTGAGTCGCCGGCCAAGGCGCGCACCATCAAGAAGTACCTGGGCAAGGACTTCGAGGTGCTGGCTTCCTACGGACATGTGCGCGATCTGGTGCCCAAGGAAGGCGCCGTCAATCCCGATGACGACTTCGCCATGCAGTATCGGATCATCGAGCGCAACGAAAAACACGTGGAGTCCATTGCGCGCGCGCTGAAGAAGGCCGATGCGCTGTTCCTGGCCACCGACCCGGACCGCGAGGGCGAGGCCATCGCCTGGCATCTGCATGAGTTGCTGAAGGAGCGCGACGCGCTCAAGGACAAGCAGGTACGCCGCGTGGTGTTCCATGAGATCACCAGGAACGCGATCCGCGAAGCCGTTGCGCATCCGCGCTCGCTATCCCTCGATCTGGTCAATGCACAGCAGGCACGGCGCGCGCTGGACTATCTGGTCGGCTTCAATCTGTCGCCACTGCTGTGGAAAAAGGTGCGTCGCGGCCTGTCGGCCGGCCGCGTGCAGAGCCCCGCGCTGCGCATGATCTGCGAACGCGAGGAAGAGATTGCGGCCTTCGTGGCGCAGGAATACTGGACCATCGATGCCGAAGGCGGTCACAGCGAACAGCGCTTCCCGCTCAAGCTGGTCGAATTCAGCGGCAGGAAGGTGGAGCAGTTCAGCTTCACCAACGAAGACAGCGCGCGCGCCGCAGAGAGCGAGCTGCGCAAGGCGGCGGGAAGCCAGCTCAAGGTGCTGGACATCGAGCGCAAGCAGCGCCGCCGCAATCCAGCGCCACCCTTCACCACCTCGACGCTGCAGCAGGAAGCCTCGCGC
>JAIBJM010000034.1 GCA_020029535.1 Gammaproteobacteria bacterium
AGACTCTGAAGGTCTGCTCGGCACTGATCGGCCAACACTCGGCGCGCCTTAAATCGCAACCACGGAACTCTGACCACGCGGCGCCATTCCGTGGACGGGCTGCGGTCGTCAGCCGCGCAACGCTTTCTGCAATCCGCTGCGGAATGCAGTGGCGCCGCCCATCGATGGGTGGCGCAGTGCGGTGACGTTGCGTCCGAGATCCGCCATCGCCGCTTCGGCGTGGCGGCCTACCGCGAACAGCCGCGCGGCGGGGAAGGCGGCGAGCAATGCGCGTAATGCGGTCAGGCCCAACGCGCGTTCGGCCGGCGTCGGTGTGCGGTTGGATTGCAGCTGGCCGGGTTTGTACGGATGCCACGGAAAGGCATTCCACAGCACGGTTTCATCGGCAATGCCCAGCTCGTGCAGCGTGCCCCACACCGTGGTTGCGGAGGGTTCGCTCCACGGCCGCTCGCGCGTGGACAGGCGCGTGCCGTCGGTGGCAATGCGCGGTATGGCGCCGGTAATGATCAGCCGTTCGCTGGTGAACGGGATGCCGCTGACATGGCAGCCCTGATAGCCCGAGGCTTCGCCGATCAGGATCTGGCGCGGCGTAATGGCCAGATGGGCCCGCAGTCGCTGCAGCCGCTGCGCGGGACCATTGCCGGGCGCATCGGTACCGGCATCGCGCTGCGTCCATGGATTGAACACCTGCTCACCCGGTGTGGTGTGCAGCAGCTTGAAGAATGAATCCAGTGTGGGTGATGACATGGGTGCGCAGCATAGCGGCTATGCTTGCAGTGATGAGAACGACCCTATCGGAGCCGGTGCATGCTGCCGGTTGAAGCCGTGTTGCTGGGCCTGGCGGCCATGGCCGCAGGCGCCATCAATGCCATCGCCGGCGGTGGCACACTGCTGACCTTTCCGATGCTGATTGCCGTCGGCGTGCCATCGGTGGTGGCCAATGCCACCAATACGGTGGCGCTGTTCGTCGGCACGGCCGGCAGCATTTTCAGCCTGCGCCGGCATCTGGCGCCGGTGAAGGTGTGGCTGTGGCGATTCATACCGGTGAGCATCGCCGGCGGCTGGCTGGGCGGCGTGTTGCTGACCCGCACCGACGAGCGACTGTTCGACGCGCTGGTGCCCTTCCTGCTGCTGTTTGCGACGCTGATATTCCTCGCGCAGGGATTGCTACGCCGTTTCGCCGGCTTCCCCGAACATGCACCGGTCCATCCGCATCGACGGGTGTTGTGGCTGGCCATGCTGGTGCAGTTCGGCGTGGCCGTTTACGGCGGATACTTCGGTGCCGGCATCGGCATCCTGATGCTGGCCTCGCTGGGACTGCTCGGCCTGTCGCAGCTGCATCAGGTCAATGCGCTGAAGAATGTGCTGGCCGGGCTGATCAATGCCACCGCGGCACTGTGGTTCATCATCAGCGGCCTGATCGATTGGCCGCGTGCGGCCGTGATGACCGTGGGCGCCGTGATCGGCTATTTCCTTGGCGCGCACTATTCACAGCGCGTATCGCCGCGCGTGGTGCGTGGCGTCGTGGTCGCGATCGGGCTTTCGATTGCCGCTGTGCAGTTCTGGAAACAGTTCGGGCCTGGCTAGCCATCTGGCCTGCCCGCAGCGGTGCTGACGAGATGTGTTGGGCACAGGACGGGGTCGGGCGCGCTTGATAAAAAGCCGGACGGCTTTTTATCGCGTTTCCTCGCTCAGGCCGGCGCGCCGCAAAGCTAAAGACATTGCGGCGCGCTGATCGGCCGTCGCTCGGCGCCCGACACGCCTGTGCCCAACACATCTCGTCAGCGCCGCTCCGGGCAGCACATTGCTCGCCTGCGCTCGATTGACGGCATAAGAGGGCTGTGCTCTAGTCGATATAGATGGTTACGCCTCGCCAACCGCGTTATACGGCCTAAATAGAAGTTGGGCAGAGGATCTACCGAATGAGTGACATGACAGCGTCGCTGCGGCAGCGTTTGAGTGCGGACCTACTCCTGGCAATGAAGGCAAAAGACGCCATCGCCATCTCTGCCTTGCGTTCCTTGCTATCCGCGTTGGATAACGCATCCGCCGTTCCGGCAAGCACTGTTGCTGCGCCGGTCTTTGGACGTAACGGTGATGTCCCCAGAAGGGACCTCGCGGACACTGAGTGCCAGAGCATCATCAGCGCCGAGGTCAGCGCTCGGTCTGCTGCTGCGGAAGAGTACGCGCGCCTTGGGCGTGACGATGCTGCGGCACGCTTGCGCGCAGAGCAGGCCGTTGTCGAGCGCTATGTCAGAAGCAGCGAGCATGCCCAACAAAGCGCTCCAGCGGACGCGTTCAAAGCAACGCGCCTCTGAGCGCAAGCGTCCGGCGTTACTCATGCTCCAACGTCAACTGGTAGCTGAATGAATACTTGCGTGGCCCTTCTCAGAGGTATCAATGTCGGCGGGAAGAATTCCCTGTCGATGAAAGAGCTGGTCGTCATTCTGGAAGGTATCGGCGCTCAAAACGTCAAGACCTATATCCAGAGCGGTAACGTAGTATTTCAGTTCGTCAAACCGGACTTCTCACGACTCTCGAAGAAGATAGCTGCCGCAATCAAAAAGCGCTGTGGTTTTGAGCCCCATGTCCTGATCCTCGGGCTTGCTGCAATAGAGAAGGCAATTGCGAAGAATCCATTTCCTGAAGCGGAAGCGGAGCCCAGTAGCTTGCATCTTGGTTTTCTAGCCTGGGAACCTAAAAGCCCGGCTCTCGACAAGCTCAATAACCTCAAGAAGGGGAGCGAGCGATTCCGTCTGGTCGGCTCGGTGTTCTATCTCCACGCGCCCGAGGGAGTGGGCAAGTCTAAGCTCGCGGCAAGTTCCGAAAAAGACCTGGGCGCACCCATGACTGATCGTAATTGGAGAACGGTGTGCGAAATCCGGAAAATAGCACGCGAGCAAATGATTGCGCCGAACAAACCGCCGAACGTGAGCGCTCGAAGAATCGAGCCGCGTGAGCGGTAGCGTCATGGCGGAGAGCGCAGCATGAAGGCGGCGGCTGAGCTTCGTCGGTAGCATTGGTGCATGGCATCGAGCATCGACACAGTCCAGTACATCTGCGATCAGGCTGATCTTGGTCAGCGGCTCGCGTTCAGAAAGATGTTTGGAGAGTACGCGCTGTACCTGGATAGGAAGGTGGTTGCCCTGATCTGCGACGACCAGCTATTCCTGAAGCCCACTCCGGAGGGCAAGGCATATCTGGGTAAAGTATCCGAGGCTCCGCCGTACGAAGGCGCGAAGAACTTCTATCTGCTGTCGGCAGAGCTTGATGATCCGGAACGACTGCGTGAAGTTTTGCAGGTCACGGCACGGGCTCTGCCAGAACCCAAGCCAAAGCGCGCACGGTCTCGTTCTGTCCCCGTAGTCAAAGCGAAGAAGCGGAAAGCGCTCAAATGAGCGATGACGCGTTGGTGTCATGAACCACCAACAATCGTCACGTGCGTGTATCGGCCCTGAGGGGCTATGCCTGGCACAGGCGTGTCGGGCGCCGAGCATTGACCGATCAGCGGCGAGCGATGCTTTAGCCTCGCGAGCCGCCGGTCAATGCGAGGGAACGCGCAGCGCGCCCGACCCCGTCCTGTGCCAGGCATAGCCCCTCAGGGCCGATGCGGGCAGTTAACGGGGAAACAGCTTGCCCGGATTCATGATCCCGCGCGGATCCAGCTGCTGCTTGATGGCACGCATCAGCGTCATTTCCTGCGCAGACTTGTAGCGCGCCAGTTCGTCTACCTTGAGCCGCCCGATGCCATGTTCGGCGCTGATGCTGCCGTCGTATTGCATCGTCAGTTCATGAATGGCGCGTTTCAGCTCCGGTTCGCGCGCCAGGAAGGCGGCGTTTGCCGCATCGTCGGCATGCGAAATATTGAAATGCAGGCTGCCATCGCCCACGTGGCCGTAGCACACCAGCAGGTCCTGCGGTGCCAGCTGCGTCACGCGCGCGCTGGCTTCGCGCACGAAGGCCGGTAGTTGCGAGATGGGTACCGACACGTCGTGCTTGATGCTGGGGCCGAACTGACGCTGTGCGGCTGGCACGCTTTCGCGCAGCTTCCAGAACTCTGCCCGCTGACGCTCGCTGGTGGCGATCGACGCATCGCGCACCAGTCCGGTTTCGCTGGCGATCAATAGCGCCTGCTGCAGCAGCTCATCCAGCGGTTCGACGGCGCTGGACGCCAGCTCGCACAGCACGTACCAGTCCTCTTCGGCCGGTAGCGGTGCGCGTGTGCCGGATACCTGCTGCGTCACCAGTTCGATGGCGGGGCGGGGCAGCAGCTCGTAGGAATTCACGGTCTCGCCGGCCGTTTCGCGCAGCAATGTCAGCAGTTCGATGGCGGCGTCCAGATCGCGCAGCGCGACGAAGGCGGTGGCCACCGATCGTTGCCGCGGCCACAGCTTCAGCGTGGCTGCGGTAATCACGCCCAGCGTGCCCTCGGAACCGATGAACAGCGACTTCAGGTCGTAGCCGGTGTTGTTCTTGCGCAGCCCGCTCAGCGCATTGCAGAGACTGCCATCCGGTAGTACGACCTCGATGCCCAGCACCAGATCGCGGCACATGCCGAAGCGCAGCACGTTCAGTCCACCGGCATTGGTGGCGAGGTTGCCGCCGATCTGGCAGCTGCCGGCCGAACCCAGCTGCAGCGGGAAGTAGCGGTCGGCGTCGGCCGCAGCCTGCTGCACTTCGGCCAGCAGGCAGCCGGCTTCCACGGTCATCGAGAAATTGGCGGCATCGACGCTGCGTATGGCGCGCAACCGCTGCAGGCCCAACAGCAGCTGTGTGCCGGATTCATCGGGCGTGGCGCCGCCGCAGTAACCGGTATTGCCGCCCTGTGGTACGACGCCAATGTCATGCCGATGGCAGAGGCGCAGTACCGCTGCTACCTGCGCGGTGCTGTCGGGCAGCGCCAGCGCCAGCGCGCGGCCGCGGTATTTGCCATGGTGGTCGGTCAGCGCACCGGCAAACAGCGCGGCATCGGTTTGCAGTCCCTGCTCGCCCAGTATCTGGTGCAGTTCCGGCAGCAGGGCTTCTTTCGCCATGGCACTCATGTCGGCTAGATTGCCACGATTGAGCAGGCGTGGCCGCCTGGTTTGCGCCCAGCCCGGGCTGAACCTCAGGCGCCGCGGTCGATCCTGCGCGGCGAATGGTCGCGCACTGCAACCGGCACCGGTTTCAGATCCCGGATGATGCCGCACCAGCTCAGCACCTTCAGCATGTAGAAGGTGATGTCGTACTCCCACCAGTAAAAGCCCTGGCGGGTGGAGTTCGGGTAGTGGTGGTGATTGTTGTGCCAGCCTTCGCCCAGCGTGATCAGTGCCAGCAGCCAGTTGTTGCGGCTGGTGTCGCCGGTGCGATAGCGCTGGCTGCCGAACACATGCGACAGCGAATTGATGGTGTAGGTGGCGTGCGAGCAGACCACTGTCGAAATGAAGAAGCCCCACACCAGCATCTGCCAGCCATTGGTGCCCAGCTGCGGCGCGCTGTGTTCCAGCAGCACGCCCAGCGCGAACATGCCGACGCCCAGCAGCACCGGCATCACCAGGTCGAAGCGATCCAGCCAGCGCAGTTCCGGGTAACGCATCAGGTCCTTGACCAGTCCGTAGTCGGGCGCGAAGCCCTTGATGTTCAGGAACCAGCCCAGGTGCGCGCGCCAGAAGCCATGCTGTACTGGTGAATGCACATCGTCCTTCTGGTCGGAATGCGCGTGATGATGGCGGTGATGGGCAGCCCACCAGATCGGTCCGCGCTGCACCGCTGCGGCGCCGAGCACCGCGAACACGAATTGTGCCGGGCGCGAGGTCTTGAAGCTGCGATGTGAAAAGTAGCGGTGGTAGAAGCCGGTGATGGCAAACATGCGCACCACATAGGCGATCACCGCCACCAGGATGGCCACCGGGCTGACGCCGGTCCAGAAAGCCGCCAGACACACCACGTGCATCAGCAGGAAGGGCAGGCTGCGGCCCCAGTCGATGCGGTCGGGCAGGTGCTCGGGTACCACCGACACATTGCCGCGACCGCGGTCGTACCAGCGGGTGAGGCGGTCCAGGATGGTCGAGAACAGACGTACCGACTGATGGGGTGCAGGAGTGTTCATAAAAAAACGGGACGCACTGTAGCCGTGCGACCGGGGGGCTCGCAAACCACCCGGTCACACAATGATTGAGAGGGGATCAGGTTGCCGCGCGCAGCGCCGCGATGCGTTCTTCCAGCGGCGGGTGGCTCATGAACAGGCGCTTCAGGCCAGACCCCACGCCGCCCGCGATGCCGAAGGCAGCCATCTGGGCCGGCAGGGCCTCGCTGTGGGCGCTGCGCAACCTTTCCAGGGCGCCGATCATGTTGTTGCGTCCTGCCAGCCGTGCACCGCCACGGTCGGCACGGAACTCGCGCTGCCGGGAGAACCACATCACGATGGTGCTGGCCAGTATGCCCAGCACCAGCTGCGCAATCATCACGGTGGCGAAGTAACCAATGCCGCGGCCATTGCCGTCGCGGTTGATGGCCCGGTCGACGATGCTGCCCACCACGCGCGAGAGGAAGAACACGAAGGTGTTCACCACGCCCTGGATCAGCGTCAGCGTGACCATGTCGCCGTTGGCCACGTGCGAAACCTCATGGCCGAGCACAGCCTCGGCTTCGGATTGGCTCATCGAGCGCAGCAGTCCGCTGCTGACGGCGACCAGCGCATTGTCGCGGCGCGCGCCGGTGGCGAAGGCATTCGGCTGCGGTGAATCGAAAATACCCACCTCGGGCATGCCGATGCCGGCTTCCTCGGCCTGCCGGCGCACCGTGGCCACCAGCCACTGTTCGGTGGCGTTGGCCGGCTGTTCGATGACGCGCACGCCCATGCTGCGTTTGGCAATCCACTTCGAGATGGCCAGCGAGATGAACGAGCCGCCGAAGCCCATGAATGCGCAGAACACCAGCAGACTGGTCAAGCTGCCGCCCTGCATCGCCAGCCAGCGATCCAGGCCGATCAGCCGGGAAATCAGCGACAACACCAGCACTACGGCCAGGTTGGTGAGCACAAACAGGAATACTCTTTTCATGGGTGTAGCGAACCGTCCTTAAGCGGTGAGGGAGCCGACGGGGTTTCGACCCATCGGCGGGCCGCGAGTTGCATGCCCGCCACAGCAAGATGATAGCGGAAGCGGGAATTTCAATCCCTGCAGAATGAATATGTTACGCAACGCCGACGTCGAACAGCCGCCCGGCCAGCCAGGTGCAGGCGGCGGCGGCGGCGCCGATGGCCAGCATACGGGCGCCACTGAACAGGGCATTGCGTCCGCTGAACAGGCTCATCAGCGCACCCACAGCGAAAAGTCCAACCAGCATGATCGCCAGCACCGCCGGCAGCAGCATTTCACCAGCCAGTCCCAGCAACAGCGGGATCAATGGTAACGCTGCGCCGACGGTGAAGGCACAGAAGGAAAATAGCGCTGCACCCCAGGGCGAGGCCAGATCGTCGGGATTCAGTCCCAGCTCTTCGCGCGCCAGGGTGTTCAGCGCCTGCTCGGGATTGGCGATCAGTGCCTGCGCCAGTGCGCGCGCTTGCTGCTGTCCCAGGCCCCGAGCCTGATAGATCAGCGCCAGCTCCTCGGCTTCCTCATTCGGGTATTCGGCCAGTTCGGCGCGTTCCAGACCGATCTGATGCTGGTACATCTCGCGTTGCGAACGCACCGATACGAATTCGCCGGCCGCCATCGACAACGCTCCCGCCAGCAATCCGGCCACGCCGCTGGCCAGCATGACGGAGCTGCCCACGCCTGCGCCGGCCACGCCAACGATCAGGCTGGCATTGGAGATCAGTCCGTCGTTGATGCCGAACACCGCAGCGCGCAGGTTGTTGCCACTGCTGAGCGCGCGATGGCGGCGACCCACATCGCCGATCGAGGTGGGCATGGCATGGCCGGTGGGCGAGGCCGGTTGGTATGCCGACAGGCCTCGCAGTTTGAGTGCCACCAAGGCCGTATGCAGTGCGCGCACGCCAAACCAGCGCACCAACATGGCCGTCAGCCGCGCGCGGACCCGTGGCCGGAATTCGTCGACAGTGGTCTGCTGAGCCCAGATTCCGGCCTGCGTTTCGGCAGCTTGCGCCAGCGACAGGAACAGCCGGCGGCGTGTGGGGTCGGTTTCATGCTCTGCGACCGCCCGGTACAACCAGGCGGACTCGCGTTCCTGATACCAGCTTTCGGCGGGGCTGTGCGTGGAGGATGCCACCGGCGCTCAATCAATAATTGCCACCGCCCCGATCGTCATCCTCGTCTTCATCCTCATCCTCTTCGTCGTCGTCCCAGTCGTCATCGTCCAGGTCGTCATCCTCGTCTTCATCCTCATCTTCTTCATCGTCTTTGACGATGTCTGCGCCGGACCAGCCTTCGGGCTGGTCGATTTTCTCGAGGTTGAATTCGGCCCAGGTATCGAGATCGATCTCCTCGATGTCGCCATCGAGGTATTCCACTTCGACCAGCTCGGTATCCTCGTCCATCGACAGCACCCGGAAGCTGTCGTTTTCGTCGATATTCTCGTACCACTGGCCGACGACGGGTTCGTAATCTCTGGTCACCGGAGGATCCTTGTAGCGGGTTGCCTGCGGGCAAGATAGTAGGGCCGCAGGCCCACTCAGGCAATTGGTCAGGGACTGTGGCGCTTGGGTAAACTGCACGCGATGTCAGCAAATCGTCAGTCGGGCAGGAAGCAGCACACGCCATTGGCGCAAGCCCGTCGTGTGGTGATCAAGGTCGGTTCGGCGCTGCTGGTCGATGCGCGCACCGGCCGGTTGAATCGCGCCTGGCTGGAGACGCTGATCGCAGACCTGCTGCGGCTGCGCCGCCGCGGCCAGCAGTTGATCCTGGTCTCCTCGGGCGCCATTGCGCTCGGCCGCCGCCACCTGGGTCTGGCGCCCGGACCGCTGCGTCTGGAAGAGAGTCAGGCCGCGGCGGCGGTGGGCCAGATCCGCCTGGCTCACGCCTATAAAGAGCTGTTGGAGCCGCACGAGGTGACGGTGGCGCAGGTGTTGCTGACGCTGGAAGACAGCGAGCAACGCACCCGCTACCTGAATGCCCGCGCTACGCTGGAGACCCTGCTGGCGCTGGGCGCGCTGCCGGTAATCAACGAGAACGACACCGTCGCCACCGCTGAAATACGTTACGGCGACAATGACCGATTGGCCGCGCGCGTGGCGCAGATGGCCAGCGCCGACTGCCTGGTGTTGCTCTCGGATGTGGACGGCCTGTACACCGCTGATCCGAACCGCGATCCGCAGGCGCAGTTCATCGAACGCGTCGAGGAAATCACGCCGCAGATCGAAGCCATGGCCGGCCGGCCCAGTTCCGACCTCGGTTCCGGTGGCATGGCTACCAAGATCGCCGCCGCCCGTATCGCGGTGGGCGCCGGCTGCCACATGTGCATTGCCGCCGGCCATCATCGTCATCCGCTCAAGCACCTGGAGGGGCGTGGACGCAGCACCTGGTTCATGCCGCATTCCACGCCGGTGGCGGCGCGCAAACAGTGGATTGCCGGCACGCTGCGCCCAGCCGGTGCCGTGCACATCGATGCCGGCGCGCTGCAGGCGTTGCACAGCGGCCGCAGCCTGCTGCCGGCCGGTGTCACCGGCACGCGTGGCCGCTTCGAAAGCGGCGACACCATCAGCGTGCTGTCGGCCGACGGCATCGAAGTGGCCCGGGGCGTCACGGCCTATTCGGATCAGGACACGTCGCGCATCATGGGCCGGCGCAGCATCGAGATTGCTACATTGCTGGGCTTTCACGGCCGCGAAGAACTGATCCATCGCGACGATCTGGTGATCCTGCGTCCGCAGCCCGTGCCGCCGGCAGCGGCGGTATCGGTGAGTGAGGCAGCGCCATGAATACGGTTTCCGACGCCATGCTGCGTAATGACGATGTGCACGCGCTGATGCAGCGGCTGGGCCGCGATGCTGTGGCAGCGGCTGCACAGCTGGCGCTGGCCACCACCGAACAGAAGAATCGCGCGCTGGCCGCCGCCGCCGCCGATCTGCGCGCCAATGCCGCGCGCATCCTCGAAGCCAATGCCGCCGACATGCAGGCGGCGCGCAATGCAGGCCTGGGGGCGGCGCTGCTCGATCGTCTGCAGCTCGACGCCAAACGCGTCGAAGCCATGGCGCGCGGACTGGAAGACATCGTCGCGCTGTCCGATCCGGTGGGCAGCGTCATTGCCGAATGGACGCGGCCCAACGGACTGCGCATCCAGCGCGTGCGGGTACCGCTGGGCGTGGTGGGCATCATTTACGAGAGCCGCCCGAATGTGACCGCCGATGCCGGTGCGCTGTGCCTGAAGTCCGGCAATGCAGTGATCCTGCGCGGCGGCTCGGAAAGCAGCCGCTCCAGTGCGGCGGTGCATGCCTCATTGCTGGCAGGCCTGATCGCCGCTGGCCTGTCGCCGGCCTGCATCCAGCTGGTGCCTACCACCGATCGCGCGGCAGTCGGCGAAATGCTGGCGCGCATGACCGATTACATCGACGTGCTGGTGCCGCGCGGCGGCAAGAGTCTGGTGGCGCGCGTGCAGGCCGAGGCGCGCGTGCCGGTGATCGGTCATCTGGAAGGCAATTGCCACGTCTATGTGGATCGCGACGCCGATCTGGCCATGGCGCGCAAGCTGGTGGTCAACGCCAAGATGCGCCGCACCGGCATCTGCGGCGCCGCCGAGACGCTGCTGATCGATGCAGTCTGCGTGGCCACGCATCTGCGGCCCATTCTGGATGACCTGATCGCGGCCGGTTGCGAAGTGCGCGGCGATGCCGCCGTGCAGGCGGTCGATGCGCGCGCGCGCGCCGCCACCGAGCAGGACTGGTACACCGAATATCTGGAAGCCATCATCGCGGTGCGCGTCGTTGCGGGCGTTGATGAGGCCATTGCGCACATCGAGCGCTATGGTTCATCGCACACCGAAGCCATCGTCACGGCCAACGAGGCCACGGCGCAGCGCTTTCTGTCGCGCGTGGACAGCGCCATCGTGCTGCACAATGCCTCTACCCAATTTGCCGACGGTGGCGAATTCGGCATGGGGGCGGAGATCGGCATTTCCACTGATCGCTTCCATGCCCGCGGGCCCGTGGGCGTGGAGCAATTGACCAGCTACAAGTACCTGGTCCACGGCAGCGGCCAGCTGCGTCCCTGATCCGGTTCCAGTTCCAGATAAGAACGAATTGCATTCGGGAGCGGATCGTGTTCAGATCGCTACTGGGAATCATTCTCAATAAGGGCTGCAGTGGCGACGATGCAGGCGAATTCCGGGACGCGCGCAATGGCATTGGCCGTGGTCGCGCTGCTGCACGCCGGTGCGCTGCTGATCCTGCTCACTCAGCGATCTGCTGACGCGAAGGTTGTAGCGGAGGGCGCGCCGATCCAGGTGTCGCTGATCTCGGTGGCGCCACGACCTGAATACACGCCGCCGATCAAGTCGGTGCCGATCGAGAAGGCCATTCAGGTGCCGATGCCTGAAGTGACCATTACGCTGCCGGTGGAGCGCGCGGTGACGGTGGCCGTGATTGAAAGGCCCAGTCCGCCGCCGGTGTCGGCCAGCGCCGCGCCGCGCACCATCACCCTGGCCGACTACCTGAAGCCGCCAGCGCCGCAATATCCGCGTGCCGCCCGTCAGACCCGTCAGCAGGGCGTAGTGACGCTGCTGGTTTCAATCGATATCGAGGGGCGTCCGGCGCGGATCGAAATCGCACATTCCAGCGGTCATGCGACGCTGGATCGTGCCGCCATCGATGCCGTGCGCACCGCGCTGTTCCGGCCCTTCGTCGAAGCCGGTGTGGCGCAGAGTGTGCAGGTGCTGATTCCGATCGAATTCGCGCTCAGCCAGCGCGTGGCGAGAACCTGATGCCGGCCGGGCGCGATTCAGCACGGCGGCCGGCTGTCCAGCCGGCCGTGCGGCCTGATGCAAATACAGCGCCGCGCGTACTCGATTCGGCGCGCCTGTTCGAGGGCGCGCGCGAAGTACTGATCCAGCACGCCGGCAGCGAATACCGCCTGCGACTGACGCAGTTCAACAAACTGATTCTGACCAAGTAACCGGGACAGCCCGCTCGCGCATGCCTTCGGGCAGCGTTGCCAGCCATCCCCACCGGAAACGGCATCGCCGTCATGGGGGCTGTCATGCGCAACGATTCTGTCTGTTACACCCGCGTCGTCGTCGATGACGAACGCGAACTGCCGCTGGTCCAGCCGCAGGAAATCATGCGTCGCATCGACGCCGCGCTTCCAGCGCTGTCGCCGGCACAGCGGCTGCGCGTCGGCGCCGCACTGTTCGAATACGCAGTAGCAAAGCTGTCGGTCATCCCGGCACCGCTGCGCCCCACCTGACCTTCGATCCATTCCACAGGGAGTTTCATGTCCACCATTTCAGGATTTGTGTTGTCTGCGCGAGTGTTGCCGTGCCTGCTCGTCTCCTTCACCTGCGTTGCCGGGGAGGATCCGTCCAGAACACAGACCCTGGACAGGGTTCGGGTGGAGGCAGATGCCGTTGCCGCAGCCAGCGAGGGCAGCGGCTCCTACACCACGGAAGCGGCCTCGACGTCGACCGGTCTCGACCTGTCGCTACGCGAGACGCCGCAGTCGGTAACCGTAGTGACCCGCGAGCGTATGGACGATCAGGCCATGACCACGGTTGCCGATGCCTTGCGCAATACCATCGGCGTGTCGGTCAAGCCGGTGGATCGCGGTCGCAACCAGGTTTCGGCCCGCGGCTTCGACATCAACAACTTCCAGCTCGATGGTGTTCCCGTCGCCACCGGCAATATCGGACTGGAAACCGTCAACAACGTGATCTACGACCGTATCGAAGTGGTGCGCGGCGCGACCGGCCTGATGAGTGGTGCCGGCGATCCATCGGCGGCCGTCAACATGGTTCGCAAGCATGCCAACAGCACCGAGCTGGCCGGCCAGTTAACCGCCGAAATCGGCTCGTGGAGTCAGCGGGTCGGTACGGTGGATCTGAGCACGCCACTGAACAGCAACGGAACAGTGCGTGCGCGGGTGATCGCGAGTCATGGCAGCCAGGAGGCCTTCATCGATCTCGAAAGCACGAAGAACACTGTGCTCTACGGCATCGTTGACGCGGATCTGGGCGAACACACACGCCTCAGCGTCGGTGCGCACTACCAGAAAGACAAGCGTCGCGGCGTGCTGTGGGCGGGTTTGCCGTACTGGTATGCCGATGGCACGCGCACCGACTATCGACGTTCGGCAACTACCGCGACACGCTGGAATCGCTGGGACACGGAAGATCAGTCGGTGTTCGCCACGCTCGAGCACCGCTTTGCCAATGGCTGGAGGATCCGCGGCGATGTCCTGCACCATCGGCAGGAAGAAGATTCCATGCTGCTGTGGCTGTGGGGCGATCCGGACCGCATCACCGGTCTCGGCATGGAAGCATGGCCCTATCACTACTTCGCTGATCCGAGACAAACCCAGGCAGATGTGGTGATCACCGGGCCCTTCAACCTGTTCGGACGCGAGCATGAAGTCACGGCCGGCGTGATGTACAACAGACTCAGCGACGGGTGGCTCAATGCCGATCCGGTCTCGACGCTCGATCCGGTGGAGTTCAACACATGGGACGGCTCATACCCGGAACCGGAGATGACGTCGCTTTATGTGGCTTCGCGCGGCACCACCACGCAGACCGCGGCCTATGCCGCCGCCCATCTGCAGCTTGCCGCGCGCTTCAAGACCATCCTCGGCGGGCGCATCAGCAGTTGGGAACGTGAGGAAGAAGCAGCCGCCTGGACGTCCGAGGCGTACAGCTACAAGCATTCGAGTGTGTTCACTCCGTATGCGGGACTGGTCTACGACTTTACCGACCATGTTTCCGGCTATGCCAGCTATACCGACAGCTTCAAGCCGCAGACGGCAAAAGATCGCACCGGCGCGTATCTCGATCCACTGATCGGCAACAGTTATGAGGCCGGACTGAAAGCCGAGTTCATGGCAGGCAGACTGAATGCGTCGGCAGCCGTGTTCCGCACCGACCAGGACAACTATGCCGTGACCGATGTGGGTTACTTCGTGCCGGGCACCAGCGATCCGGCTTCGCGGCCAGCCGACGGTGTCGTGGTGAAGGGCTATGAAATGGAGGTCACCGGCGATCTGACGCAGTTCTGGAACATCAGTATCGGCTGGACGCAATTTTCGGCCCGCGACGCCGATGGAAATGATGTGGCCGTCGATCATGCACGCAGGCAGTTCAAGCTGTTCACCAAGTACCGCCTGCAGGGCACATGGCAGGGATTGAGTGTGGGTGCCGGCGCCAACTGGGAAGGCGATCGTCCCGCAACGGCCATCAATCCGGCCACCGGAGAGGAAGAGCGCGTAGGCCAGCCGGCATACGCCGTGTTCGATGCGATGGCGGCTTACGACTTCAACAAGCAGCTGTCGCTGCAGCTGAATGTCACCAATGTCGCCGACAAGAAGTATCGCTCGGGCAGTTTCTGGTGGGGCGCACCATACACCTACGGCGAACCGCGCAAGCTGCTGCTGACGCTGGACTACACCTTCTGATGCGCGCATTGCTGGTAATTGTGCATCGCTGGTTCGGTCTGGCCATCGCGGTGTTCCTGTTCATCGCTGGCCTCACCGGCGCGGTGATTTCGTGGGACCATGAGCTGGACGCCTGGCTGAATCCGCAGATTTATTTCAGCACCGGCGAGGGCATGCACCAGCCATCGCTGCGGCTGGCACAGCAGCTGGAAGCCGCCGATCCGCGGCTGCGTATCACCTATCTGCCACTGACGGTGGAACCGGGGCATGCGCTGAGTGTGTCCGTCGAGCCGCGCATCGATCCGTCCACCGGCCGGCCGTTCGAGCTGGACTTCAACCAGATTGCGATGAATCCGGTGAGTGGCGAAATCCAGCAACAACGCTACTGGGGTGCCATCTCGCTGACGCGCGAGAACCTGCTGCCCTTTCTGTACAAGCTCCACTACAGCATGCACATCCCCGATGGCTGGGGCATGGAGGTGGGCGTGCTGGTGATGGGCATCATCGGCATCGTGTGGGTGTTCGACTGCCTGGTGGCGCTGTGGCTGTCATTTCCCAGTGCCGCATCCTGGCGCAAATCATTTGCCTTCCGCTTCCACCGCGGCGGTGCGGCGCTGAACTTCGACCTGCATCGTTCGGGTGGCGTCTGGGTGTGGCTGCTGTTGCTGATGCTGGCCGTCACGGCGGTATCGATGAACCTGGGCACGCAGGTGATGCGGCCGCTGGTGAACAGGATCTCCGCGCTGACGCCTTCACCTTTCGATGTCACGCCTCCGGGCAGCATCGAGCAGCCCATCGAGCCACAGGTGCCCAAGGCCGATGTGATACGAACCGCCAGCGCCGAAGCGCAGCGACGCGGCTGGTCGCATCCGGCGGGCGCGCTGTTCTATTCGCTGGAGTACGGCGTGTATGGCGTGGGCTTCTTCGCGCCCGGCAACGCTCACGGTGACGGCGGCCTCGGCAATCCCTGGTTGTATTACGACGCGCGCTCGGGCCGGCCGGCCGGCGCCGAGGTGCCGGGCGAGGGCAGTGCCGGCGACATCTTCATGCAGGCGCAGTTTCCACTGCACTCGGGCCGCATCGTCGGTACGCCGGGCCGGGTGCTGATGTCGTTGATGGGACTGGTGGTGGCCACGCTGTCGGTGACCGGCATCGTGATCTGGTTGCGCAAGCAGCGGGCCCGCGCCCGCGTGCGCCGCATAGAGACCAATGCCGTGCGGCTGTGGACCGAGCAGCAACAGCAGCAGCAGCGGGGATAGTTTGACTTGCCTACCATCCGAGAATCATTATCATTCGCGTTTTCATCCAACTCAGTGGGATATCGGGAGCCATGAAAAAGACCGTTACGAAGATCAACAAGCCGGCCAGCCTGCGGATGCAGGGCACGCAGCAGACCTCGGCCGCCGTCCGCGCCGCGCTGGGTCTGTCCACACTGATGCTGGCGCCCGCCGGCGCCATGGCCGCCGAGACGGCCGGCAATGTGCAGCAGCTGTCGACGGTCAAGGTCGAAGACACCGCCATCGACCCGAATCCCAATGCCGAGCCTGGCGTGCCGTACAAGGCGCGCACCTCCGGCGACGAGCGTCATACCCGTCCGCTGGCCGAGACGCCGCAGAGCATTTCGGTGATCACCAGGTCGGCGATCGATGACTCGGGCTACACCGACCTGAAGCAGATTCTGGATGCGCAGCCCGGCATCACGCTGGGTACCGGTGAGAACGGCAATGCCTTCGGCGACCGCTACATCATCCGTGGCCAGGAAGCGCGCAGCGATGTGTTCGTCGACGGCCTGCGCGATCCGGGCATGACCACGCGCGAGAGCTTTGCCATCGAGCAGCTGGAAATTTCCCGCGGCCCGAACTCCAGCTTTGCCGGCCGCGGCACCGCCGGTGGCGCCATCAATGCCATCACCAAGCAGCCGACCACGGCCTACAACTTCACCCGCTTTGCCACCGGTTTCGGCACCGACAAGCACACGCGTTTGACCACCGACGTCAATTACTCGTTCGGCGAACGCTTTGCGCTGCGCGGCAATGCGCTGTATGGCTATGAGGAAGTGCCGGATCGTGCGCCGGCCGACCGCGAGCGCAAGGGTCTGGCGTTGTCGGGCCTGTACGCGCCCAGCGACAACACGCAGCTGATCATCGACTACTACGGCCTGCGCACCGAAGACCGCCCGGATCTGGGCGGCTACCTGACCGGCACGGTGCCCAACCGCGTACCGGTGCAAAACGTGCCGGTGTACTCGCAGACCAACGACTTCGCGGAGTCGGAGGTGGATACCGCCACCGTGCGCTTCAACCACAGTTTTGCGCCGGGACTACAGCTGATCAGCCGCACCCGCTATGGCACCACCAACAACGGCTACGCTACCACCGGCGCCTCGGCGTCGGTGCGCTACGACGGAACCACCGGCACTGCATTGCCGGCGAACACCACTGCGGTGGATAACGGACACACCGGCTGGCAAGACGTTCAGTACTTCGCGCACCAGACCAATCTGCGCTGGGACCGCGAACTGGCCGGCATGAAGCACGAGTTCATCTTCGGCGTGGAATACACCGATCACAAGGTGGTGTCGGCGGCGGGCAGTGGCGGTACCGGTTTCGTCATCACCGGCAGTGCGCCGTTCAACTGCAGGAACGCAGGCAACCCACCTGTCGTCGTCGGCGCCAACAATGCCTACTGCTTTGCGCCCGAGGGCAGCCTGGCGGTCGATCCGAAGACGGTCACCGGCCGTGTCTACGGTCAGCGCAACCTCAAGCAGCAGGACTGGCAGGCGGATACCTGGGCTCTTGCGGTGATGGACACCGTCGATCTGACCGACGAGCTGTCGCTGTTCGTCGGACTGCGTTCCGATCACTTCGATCTGTCGCTGCGCCGCTTCAGCCAGACCACCGGCCTGGAGACCGCCAACTACGGCTACAGCGACACGCTGTTGAACGGCCACCTCGGAGTGACCTACCAGCTGACGCCCAGGGGCGTGATCTATGTCAGTGGCGCCTCGGCACAGGACATCAACGGCGGCGAGCCGGATGCGGGTACCAACAGCGGCTACGGTGGCCTGGTGGTGTATGACGGCCAGGCCGCCGGCGCTGACCCCGAGAGCTCGCTGAACTTCGAACTGGGTACCAAGTGGAACCTGCTCGACGAACAGCTGCTGTTGACGGCGGCGGCGTTCCAGATCACCAAGTCGGATGTGATGGAAGGCGCCGGCTACGATGCGGTGGGCACCTTCAACTCCGGCAAGAACCGCGTGCGTGGCGTCGAGTTCACCCTGGTCGGCATGATCACGCCCAAGCTGTCGGGCCAGATCGGCGCTACCGTGATGAAGAGCAAGGTGCTGGAGTCGGCCACGCCTGCCAACGTGGGCCATGAGCTGAGCAATTTCGCCAATGAATCGTTCGTGGCGCAGCTGCGCTATGCCTTCACTGAAGATTTTTCAGTGGGCGGCGCGCTGAAGTACGAAGGCGACAAGGGCGGTGGCCAACCGGACACGGGCGCCAGCTACAGCGGCGACCAGTTTGCGCAGCCGGTACCCTCGTACACGGTGTTCGACCTGTTTGCCGAATACCGTGTCAACAAGAACCTGGACCTGCACCTGAACGTCAACAACGTGGCCGACAAGGACTACTACACCGCGGTGTACCGTTCGGGCGCCTTCCTGTACAAAGGAGACGCGCGCACCGTGCGCCTGACACTGAACTACGAGCTGTGATTGCAGCCAATGCGGTAGACCGATGCTGACCATCGTCGAGGGAGTACTGGATTCCGACGAACTGCAGCACTTCCGGCAGCAGCTGCAGGCCGCGTCCTGGCAGGAAGGTGTCATCAGCGCCGGCTCGCTGGCGCGCACGCAGAAGCACAATCAGCAGCTGGACGATCGTTCCGGGGTGGCGGTGTCGCTGGGCAACCAACTGCTGCGCCGCCTCGGCGCAACGCCGCTGTTCGTCTCCGCCGCGCTGCCGAACCGCATCTTTCCACCGCGCTTCAACCGCTACGCGCAGGGCGGTACCTACGGCGCGCATGTGGACGGCGCGCTGCTGCAACTGGCCGGGTCACCGACCATGCTGCGCACCGATCTGTCGGCCACGCTGTTCCTGTCCGATCCGGATGACTACGACGGCGGCGAACTGGAGATCGAGGGCGCCTTCGGCGTGCAGTCGGTGAAGCTCCCGGCCGGCGACATGGTGCTGTATCCGGCCAGCAGCCTGCACCGCGTGACGCCGGTGACGCGCGGCGAACGCCTGGCTGCCTTTTTCTGGGTCGAAAGCATGGTGCGTGATGAAGGCGAGCGCACGCTGCTGTTCGATCTGGACCAGACCATCCAGGCACTGACGGTGACGGTGGGCGCCGCCGATGCCAACCTGATGAAGCTGTCTGCCGTGTATCACAACCTGCTACGACGTTGGGCCATCACATGAAAAACAGGCTGTTGCCGGGTTACGCTGCGCTGTCATTGCTGGCTGTTGCCCCGGGGGCGTGGGCACATGGCGATGTCAGTTGCAATGCGCCGAAAGCCGAATGGCGTCCTTCGGTGCAACTGCAGCGCGAACTGAAGAAGCAGGGCTGGACGGTGCGTCGCATCGAGGTCAGCAATGGCTGCTACGAGGTGTACGGCTTCGACGAGAAGGACGTCAGGGTCGAAGCCTTCTTCGATCCCAAGACCTTCGCGCGCGTCGGGTGATCACGGTCTGGGACCTGCCGGTGCGGCTGCTGCACTGGACGCTGGTGGTGTCGGTGACGCTGTGCTGGATCAGCACGCTGGGCTGGGGGCTGTCGCGCTGGCATGAGCCAGCCGGCTATGTGGCCGCAGCCGCCGTGATCGCGCGATTGCTGTGGGGATTCGCCGGCAGTCGTTACGCACGCTTCCGCCAGTTCGTGGCTGCGCCAAGGCAACTGCTGGACTATGTGGCTGCGCTGCGCACGCGCCGTGAGCCGCGCTACATGGGCCACAACCCGCTGGGTGGCTGGATGGTGCTGTTGTTGCTGGCGATGACCGCTGCTGTCGCGGCTACCGGCTGGCTGTTCACCACCGATCGCTTCTGGGGCGTCAACTGGGTCGCCGAACTGCACAACGGGTTGGCCTGGCTGCTGCTGGCGCTGATTGCATTGCACATCGCCGGCGTGATCTTCACCAGCCTGCGTCATCGCGAGAATCTGCCGGGCGCCATGCTCACCGGTCGCAAGCGCGCCGCGCGCCAGGGCGATGTGGACTGAAGCGGCGGGCGGTTGAGGGGAAATCCCGCCGGCCGCGTATTGCTCCCAAACCAACCCAGGGGGCTTCATGACCATTCAACGCGCCGTGCGAACGGCCATTCTTCTTTGCGTCGGTTCGGCGCCGGTATGGGCTGCCGATCAGGCCGCCACCAATCTCGATGAAGTCGTCGTGTTGGGCGATGGCATCGGCAGCATGCGTCTGGGTGACGCCAATCAGGCTGGCAGCCGCCTCGGTCTGACCGCACTGGAAACGCCGGCCAGCGTCGACACGGTGACCGCAGAGGAGATCGCCACCAAGGGTGACTACGATGCCCTGCTGGCGGTCACGCGCACCGCCGGCCTGTCGATCAGCGCCAATCCGGGCAATGGCGGCACTTCGATGTCGGTGCGCGGGTTCAATGGTCATGGTTCGATTACCCAGACCTACGATGGCACTCGCCTGTACATCACCGCCGGCACCGTGACCTTCCCGGCCGATACCTGGACGCTGGATCGCGTCGAGGTGTTGCGCGGCGCGGGCTCGGTCATCAACGGCTTCGGTGCTATCGGCGCCACCATCAACTACGTGCCCAAGACCCCGAAGCCGGGAAGCCCGAGCCTTGAAGCCCTGCTGGCGCTGGGCAGTTACAGCCTGCAGCGCATTGCGCTGGGCGGCGGCGCGGATCTATCCGAAGACTGGTCGTTCCGGCTGGACGGCGTGCATCAGACCTCCGATGGGCAGGTGCAGCGCAATGAAAAGCAGCGCGATGTGCTGGCTGGTTCGCTGCTGTTCAAGCCCAGTGATACTTTCAGCATGCGCTTCAGCGTCGACTATGCCGATATTCATGAGGACTCGCCGTACTTTGGCACGCCGCTCATCGATGGTCAGGCCAGCGAAACGCTGCGTGAACAGAACTACAACTTTGCCGATGGCTTTCTGGACTACCGCGATGTGTGGACACGTGTGCGCACCGAATGGCAGTTCGCGTCCAACATGACGTTCCGCAACGATACTTACCTGCTGGATGCCAGGCGTCAGTGGCAGAACCTGGAGGTGTATGCCTACAACAGCGGCGCTGGTCTGATCGATCGCGATGGCTACAGCTACTACGGCATCGTCCACGACCAGCAGCAGCTGGGCACGCGCTCGGATGTGCTGATCGCCTCCACGCCGGGCGGACTGGACAACAAGCTTACGTTGGGCTTCGACGCAAACAGCATTGAACTCGACTACTCCAACAACTGGAGCGAAAACCAGTTTTATGCCGGCAACAGTGTGCCGGTGTTTGGCTGGACGCCGGATACTCTGGCGGATGCCAATATCCCCACCGTGCTGGCTTTCTCCACCGATGCCAGCCAGTACGGCCTGTTCTTCGACGACGTGCTGAAACTCAACCCGCGGTGGAGTGTGGTGCTGGGCGCGCGTTACGACAACATCGACTACAGCAGGACCGATCTGGCGCTGGGCGGCAATCCCCAGAGCTCGTTTGACTCAAAATACTCCGAGTGGAGCTGGCGCGGTGGGGTCGTGTTCGAGCCCACTGAAGCCATGAGCCTGTACGCGCAGTACAGCCGTGCCACGGATCCGGTGACATCGCCCGCGTCCATGGGTGCGAGCAGCCGCGACTGGGATCCCACACGCGGCCGGCAGTTTGAAGTAGGCGTGAAACAGCAGCTGATGGGCGGCAGGGCCGAATACACCCTGGCGCTGTTTGATATTGAAAAGACCGGTCTGGTGACACGCCGCATCGGTACACCCTTCAGTGAGCAGATTGGCCGGCAGAGCTCGCGTGGCGCAGAGGCTACCTTGCGCGTCAATCCAACGCGGGCGCTGGCCATGGATTTCAATGCGGCCTGGGTGGATGCACAGTACGACGAGTATTACTCCGGAAATGCCTCTTATGCCGGCAATGAACCCAACGGCGTGCCGGAATTGACCGCCAATGCCTGGATCAACTGGATGCCGATGAAGGCCCTCAGCCTGGGCGCAGGCGCGCGTTACGTGGCCAGCCGTTTTGCCAACGACGCCAACACCCGCGAACTGCCGGCCTACACCGTGCTGGATGCGCGGGCAGCCTGGAATTTCAGCAAGCATTTGCAGCTGACCCTGCGTGCCCGCAATCTCACCGATGAAAAGGACTACGTGCTGTCCGAATACGATGTCAATCAGTGGCTGTTCGGCGAGCCCCGCAGCTATGAGGTGAGCTTCAGCTACTCGCTGTGAATGGATGATGGCTTTGCTGTTCAAGACCCTGGTCTTTACCCATCGCTATGTGGGCATCGCCATCGGCTGGCTGATGCTGGTGTGGTGCCTGTCCGGCCTGGTGATGTTGTATGTGGAATATCCGGAGCTGGGCGAGCGCGAGCGCCTGGTTCATCTGGAACCACTACCTGTTGATGGCTGTTGCACAGTGCAGGAAGCGCCGTTCGCAGGGAACGCGCGCATCACTTCCTTCAACATGGAAATGCTGGGCGGCACGCCGTTATTGCGGGTGACGCCGGAGACCGAGTCCAGCGTGCTGCTGGACATGAGAACGGGAAGAGTGGTCGATGCAGTGACCGACATGCAGGCCTTGCAGGTTGCAGGCGCTTGGCAGTCAACCGGCGACAGGTCGGCCACGATGGAAGGGCAGCAGCAGGAACCCGACCAGTGGACAGTGTATCCACGCTTCCGCGTGCATCGTCCGCTGTATCACGTGGCCTTGAACGATGCCGCAGGCACTGAAGTCTATGTGTCCGGCGTCAGCGGCGAAGCAGTACAGAAAACCACACGCCTGCAGCGCTTCTGGAACTGGGCCGGCGCGGTGCCGCACTGGGTGTACTTCACGGCCATTCGCGATAACGCGACGCTGTGGAACAACCTGGTGATCTACAGCTCGCTGCTGGGCTGTTTTCTGACGCTGTTCGGCCTGTATCTGGGCGTATGGCAGTTGCGCCGCAAGTCCGATGACAAACTGCATTCACCGTATCGCGGCTGGAAGTACTGGCATCACGTGCCGGGACTGATCTTCGGCGTGCTGGTGCTGAGCTGGGTGTTCAGCGGTCTGATGTCCATGCAGCCCTGGGGATTTCTGGAAAGTGATGATTTCGGTGCCGAGGTGCGGCAGGTGCGTGGCGGGTCGCCTGACTGGCAGGCGGTGCGGCGTGTGGTGGAACAGTTGCCCGCAGCGAGGTTGCCTGCGGACACGGTGCGCGTGAGCAGCAGCATGCTGGATGGCCAGCTGTATCTGCTGGCTACCGACCGTCACGGTGATCGCACCCGGTTCGATGCACAGTGGCGACCCTCACCGCTGTCAGCGGACGAGATCCGGCGCGCCGGACAGCTGCTGGGAGCGATTCGCGTCGAAACCCTGCACGAGGAGGATGAGTTCTACTACGCGTTCGGCGGTGACGAGGCACCGCTGCCGGTGGTGCGCCTGACGATGGCAGACGACACGCGTTTCTATCTTGATGCCACGGCCGGCAATGTGTTGATGAAGATCGACTCTGCGGCGCGCGGCTATCGCTGGCTGCATCTGGGCCTGCATCGCATGGATTTCACTGCCTGGATGCGCCGCCGGCCGGTATGGGATGTTCTGATGTGGACCTTGATGCTGGGTGTCACGACGGTGTGCACCACAGGCATGTGGCTGGGCGTCCGCTACCTGCGACGCCGATAGTCAGCGCGAATGCGCGTGATCGTGTGAGGGATGATGGGCATGCGCCGCTTCGGCGGCGCAGCGCTCGCAGTTGACCCAGCCCGAGTCGCCGTCGAGGTAGTGTTCTTTCTTCCAGATCGGCACGCGGTGCTTGACCTCGTCGATGACGTAGCGGCAGGCGCGGAAGGCCTCGTCGCGGTGCGGGGCGCTGACGCCCACCCATACCGCCAGCTCGCCGATCTGCAGTTCGCCGAGCCGGTGCACACACAGGATGTGCGGCACGGCGAAGCGTTGCCTGGCTTCCTCGATGATGCGCGCGCCCTCGCGCAGCGCCAGCGTTTCATAGGCTTCGTATTCCAGCCGCTGCACGCTGCGGCCTTCATTGTGATTGCGCACCCAGCCCTCGAAGGCCGCAAAGCCGCCGCAGGCCGGATCGGCCAGCTCGGCACGGAGCGTTGCCAGATCCACTGCATCCTTGCTGAAGCGGAAGGCGATCATCCGCCGGCCACCGGTGGCAGGAACACGACCGAATCGCCGGCGCGCAACGGGCGGTTCCAGTCCGCGAAGTCATCGTTGACGGCCACCCGCAGCTGTTCGGGCAACAGCTTGAGACCATGGCGTTGCCGCAGCACCTCATACAGCTCGCGCGGCGTACGCGCTTCGGTGGCCACGGTTTCCTCACTCCGCCCGGCCTGATCGCGCAGCACGGCAAAGTACTGCACATGCAGCGAGATGGCTTCGTTGGTCGCGTCCATGCGGGTGCCCGGCGTCAGGGCGCCGCGCGCGGCCAGGTACTCCTCGGCGGTGTTGATGTTGTCCAGTGCGCGCGGATTGCGCAGCTGAAGCAGTCGCACTGCGCCCTGCGACAGCAGCGAGCGCGGGCAATTGCTGCCACTGGCAACCGATGCGTCCACGGTGGTGATGCTGTGCGGTTCCCAGATTGCGCACAGTGGTTCGGGTTTGCCATCGAAGCTGCTGCGGAAGGCGCTGGCGATGGACTGCGGGTCGCGTTCGGCGATCAGCTGCTGCAGCGTCGCGGCATCGAGAAAGGGCAGGTCGCAGGCCAGTACCAGCCAGGCCGCCTGGGAATGAGCATGCAGCGCGGCGTGGATGCCACTCAGCGGTCCCAGGTCCGGCAGCAGATCGACGATGCCTTCATAAGCGGCGCGCTGCGGGTCGTGGTGCTGGTCGCTACGAATCGAAATGAAACGCCGCGAGACGAAGGGCGCGATCAGCTCCATGGCGCGCGCCAGCTGCGGCTGGCCGGCGTATTCCAGCGCCGCCTTGTCGCGCTGCATGCGACGGCTCCGTCCGCCGGTCAGCACCAGTCCGTACAGCGGCGCGCTCATGCGCTCTTCCTTGCGCGCGTTGTCTTGCGCGGTGCACGTGGTTTCACATCGCGCTTGCCGCCGCTCTTGCGCAGCAGCTGCACCGGACCGATGCGGATGCGATGCGAGAGTGCCTTGCACATGTCGTAGATGGTCAGCGCCGCGACCGTGGCGCCAGTCAGCGCCTCCATTTCCACGCCGGTCTTGTGATGGGTTTCGACGCGGCAGCGGATGCGCAGCACATTGCCGAGTGCTTCGATCTCGATGCTGCAATGTTCCAGCGGCAGCGGGTGGCAGAAGGGAATCACTTCCGAGGTGCGCTTGGCGGCCATCACGCCAGCCAGGATGGCGGTGTCGAATACCGGACCCTTCTTCGTGCGATGGCCGCTCTTCTTCAAGGCCTGCGCCACTTCGGCCGGCAGCAGCACACGCGCCTCCGCTTCGGCCACGCGATGCGTGATGGCCTTGGCGCCCACATCCACCATGGTGGGCTGGTTGGCCGCATTGAGGTGCGTCAGTGTCATCAGCCGCCCACGTAGTTCATTTCGACCCGCTGGCCGTGCTGGTCTTTGCTGCCGCGCAGCTCGCTGTAGCGGTCGGCGCGGATCAGCCAGAAGTCGCGGATCATTTCCAGCAGCTGCCCATCATCGGCACCGCTGCGCAGCGGGCCGCGCAGATCAAGGCCGCTGGTGGCGAACAGGCAGCCATACAGTTTGCCGTCGGATGACAGCCGCGCGCGCGAGCAGTCGCCGCAGAAGGGTTGCGTCACCGAGGAGATGAAGCCGATCTCGCCGCTGCCATCCTCGAAGCGGTAACGTTTCGCCACCTCACCCACATAGCCGGGCGCATCGGCGCGCAACGGCCAGCGCGCGCCGATGCGTTCGATCAGTTCGCGTGAGGGCACCACCTGTGCGGCCTGCCAGTCGTTGCGATTGCCCACATCCATGTATTCGATGAAGCGCACGATGACCTCGCTGCCGCGGAAGTGTTCGACCAGATCGAACAGCGCATCGTCGTTGACACCGCGCTGCACGACGGCATTGATCTTGATTGGCGTCAGTCCCGCGCGTTGTGCGGCCTCGATGCCGGCCAGCACCTCGGCCGGCGTGCCGAGGCCACCGGCCATGCGTGCAAAGATCGCCGGGTCCAGACTGTCGAGGCTGACGGTGACACGGCGCAGTCCGGCGGCGCGCAGTTCGGCCGCATGCTGGGCCAGCAGCACGCCGTTGGTGGTCAGCGCGACATCCTCCACGCCACCCAGCGTGGTCAGATCGCCGATCAGGTCAGGCAGGCCGGGCCGCAGCAGTGGTTCGCCGCCGGTGATGCGCAGCTTCCGTACCCCCAGCTGCACGAACAGTCGCGTCAGCCGCACGATTTCCTCGAAGCCGAGCCGCTCCGCGGATTTCAGGAAACGGTAGTGCTCGTCATAGCGCTCGCGCGGCATGCAATAGGGACAGCGGAAATTGCAGCGGTCGGTGACTGAAATGCGCAGGTCGCGCAGCGGCCGGCCCAGCGTATCGCGCGGGCGGTTGCGCTGCAGCGGCACGATTTCGCGCTGGTCGGTGGGCATGTCGCTAGGCTACCAGCGATACAGACGGGTGACGAAACCCTTGTTGAAACTGGCCGGGCCGGGCGGCAATTCGACAAAACCGTCGGTCTGGGCCAGCGCCGCGAAGTCGCCCGAGCCATTGGTGGGGCGCGGAGTCGCCCAGGGCCGGCCCCAGGCATCATGGCTCACCGCCACCGGCATGAAGCCGGTCAGTGCCGGCTGCCATTCCAGGGCTTCGGCCAGCGCGATGCGCTCGGACGCCTCGCGCGTCGAACGCATCGCTGCATACAGCGCCGGCAGCACATAGCGTGACAGGCACACCAGCGTCGAGACCGGATTGCCGGGCAATGCAAACACCGCGCGGCCCGCTTCGCCGGTACCGAACCACATTGGCTTGCCTGGTCGCTGCGCAATGCCATGCAGCAGGCATTGCACGCCGAGTTCGGCCAGCACCTTCGGCACGAAGTCGAAGCGGCCCATCGACACGCCGCCGGAGAGGATCAGCACCTCGTGTGTGCGCAGATGCACGGCCAGCCGTTCGCGCAGCAGCGCTTCATCGTCGGGCAGGTGATCATCGGCCACGCGACGGAAACCGTGTTCGCGCAGCGCGGCGCAGACCGCGTAGGCATTGGAGCGCCGGATCTGATGCGGCGCGATGGGTTCGCCGGGTTCCACCAGCTCATTGCCGGTGGACACCACCAGGATGGCCGGCTGACCGCTGACACGCAGCCGCGCCATGCCGGCTGAAGCGGCCACTGCGATTTCCGGCGCATGCAACAGCGTGCCATCGGCCAGCAGCAGCGCACCCTGTGTGCGATCGCTGGCCCGGCGATGCACATTGCGCCAGGGCGTCAGCGTCTGTGGCGCAGTCAGTTCGGCCACACCGTCGTTGATACGCAGCTGCTCCACCGGCACCACGCAGTCGCAACCCTGCGGCAACACGGCGCCGGTCATGATTTCGATGCAATGTTCGGCCGAGGCCAGCGTCAGCGGCGGATCGCCGGCAGCCTGCGTGGCCTGCACGCGCCAGCACTGTGCGGTGGTTTTCGAGCACAGCGCAATGCCATCCATGGCCACGCGATCGAAGGGTGGCTGATCGCGCTCGGCATAGACATTCTCGCGCAGCACCGCGCCGGCGCACTGCGCCACCGGCAGCGATTCGATCGGCAGCCTGGCCAGATGGGCCAGGATCAGCTGTTCAGCGGCGGCGGGAGTGAGCAGGTCCAAGGGGACTCCGGGTGCAGCATTGGAGCTTCGAATGCTACACCGGCGGAGTCCCCGCGGAATTCAGCGGCTGTCAGAACTCGTACTTCACCCCGACCCGTACGGTGCGCGGCTCTTCGGCGCGGCTCATGCGGGTAGTGATCTGGTCGCCAGGCCCCGTCGAGATGCCGGGCACGAAGCTGGGGTAGTAATAGACCATGTCATGGCCATCATCATCGAGCAGGTTCAGCACTTCGCCATAGACGGTGAAGCGGCCCGGTTTCCACGCCAGTCGCACATTGAT